>NZ_QSIG01000011.1:0-76349 GCF_003468525.1 Prevotella sp. AM34-19LB
AAGATACGAAAAATATTTCATATATGCAAATATATAATGTTAATATTCAATAAGTTATAGTGATACACCATAGATATTGACGAGTAAAAGATTTAATGCGTCTGCCCTGTAGTTGTACGATAACAAGGGGTTGCCACTAGGCTCGACAGAGGTGCTGACAGCAGTCAGCAGACCTGCTGACTAGGCTCGGCAGAGGTGCTGAGCCTAGTAGCAACAGTTGGGAAGATACTTGATTGCACCCGACAAGATACTTACTTCAACCCAAAAGGATACTTACTTCAACCCAAAAGGATGCTTACTTGCACCCCAAAAGATACTTACTTGAACCCCAAAAGCCGTTTACTTCAACTTCCTATCATCATTCCTTCTTTCTCAAACGATAGATCGTAACAGGACCTTCTTTGGTAGCATACATTCTGGCTGCCGGTTCCTCACAGAGATCATTCAATACCTTATTGGCATGATAGCGGGTGACACCGAATTTGCGAATCATATCCTTCACCGTGATATATCCCTGCTGCTGGCAAATCTCCACAATGTCGGCAAACTCCTGATCCGCCTCCTTCGGAGCAAATTTCACATTCCAATACTGGCGACTACAACCGTTAGAACGACGTTTCAATCTTTCCAGGAATTCCTTTGTGGGCTGAATTTCCAAACCGCAGACAGCTACTTCGTTGGCAGGAATCAGGTCGCCCTCATGATAGGTCTTCTTCCATTCATTTCCCTCCTTATCCTTATGCTTCACCACGCCCAGTTTAGGCTTGACGATAAACATATCACCTACCCTCACCTCGTTGCCGTCAGCCAAGGCATAAAGCGTTTCATCCTCCAGCGTTTCCAATGCAGAGATAAAGGAGGAAACATTCATCGCACAATGATCGCGAACACGTTTCTCCATCTTCTCCTGGTCAACGACATCCCGCTTCACAAACATCGGATGTATCTGATACTTACCGCTTTCGTCCTTGAAGGGCGTGCGATGCTCCAAATAATTGATTGAACCTGTTGCTCTTGCCATATTCTTAGTTTTTTGATTCTTTAAAAGATTATGCACCCACCCAAGTGGTATTTGGACGCAACACAGAACGTAGATTTCATTCTTGCCGTGGGTATGAATTCACACTACCTGCTACTGCAGGTTTACGAATCTTTGCTTCCATCATAATGCTTACCAAAAATAATCCGATGAACTCTTAGTTTCTGATACTCAGTAATACGCTTTTTTTTATGAATTACGAAGATTCTCAATGATTTTCAAAGGTAGCAGAGTTGCCTTAGCAACCTGTTCTGCAGAAAGTCCCATAGCCAGCAAACGTTGGGCTGTTTCTGTATTAGCTTCTATTTTACCTTCTCTTTTACCTTCTCTTTTCGCAGTATCAATGGAATTCTTGATGTCACGATATGCCATCTTACTTGCTTCATACTCCCTCATTTCCTGCGGGGTAAACTTGGCAATCTCGGCTTCCTCAAAGAGACGGTCGAAAATCTTATCGCACAGCTCTTTCGGGCGCTGGGTAAGCTTATAGAGGTTCTTCAGCGCATAAAGCCATTTGTCATATAGCGTTTCCAATTCTTCCAGGGTCTTGTCGAACTTGGCAATCTCTACATAGATAAACTCCAGCTTATCATAGAATACCTTGTGGGTAGCAGTATCGCACAACTGTACATGATGGCGGATTTTCTCCTTGTCGAAGGCATCCTCGTTCATGTTGAAGTTGAGCAGGGCAACAGTATAGACATGATTGAGCTTGAAATCCCAGTCACTACCCTTGGGAGCCTGTTCACGAATAGGGAAAGTCGAGTAGAAGAGTGAGCGGTCCTTGAAATATGTTTGATAGGCATTCTGCATTTCTACGATGAATTTCTCGCCGTTTTCTCCTTCACAATACACGTCGAAGATGGCCTTTCGATCGGTATAGACATCTCCCACGTGCTCAGGATTCAGATACGCCACATCCTTCACAACCTGTCTGCCATTAAACAGGCTGTTGAGGAAGCAAATGAGCAAATCCTTGTTCATTGCCGTTCCAAAAATTCGCTTGAAGCCGAAATCGGTCAGCAGGCTGATGTATCTTTCCTCAATCTGTTTCATAAAATTGTCTCCTTATCATTTATCACTTGTTTGTTCCGAGATATTCGGTTTTCTTCTAAGTCTGCTGCAAAGATAAGGTTTTTATTCTTATTGAGCAAGAAAATCGTGGGATTTTTTCTTGAATTCAGCACTTCTGCTCCTCATACAGATATCAGGCTACTTCCAGAAAATCGGGAGAGCGGGATATCTTGACCACCACTGCACGGTGACGCACAAACTGCATACGGATGCGAGCAATGCTCTCCATATTCATGTAAATAATATTCAAAGAAGAGAGAATCAGGCGGAAACGCCCGAAAAATGGGGAAAAAAGAGATGGAGAATTTTCCCTTAAGGGTTTTTATTTTTTTCCTTAAGGGAAAATATATTTTTCCTTAAGGAAAAAGAAAGTTTCTCTTAAGAGATTTTTCCACCAAATTTAACTTGTAAAGTTATTTATTACTAACAAAGCTATACCCCCACTCCATAAACTCATCTCTCGCAGCATATCCCTTGGAACGGCTGTGAGGACAGTAGAGGTGAGCAAGCTCCTGCCAGCTCATCACTCTACGTTCTACGAACCTATCTTTTACTCTATTTCCTCTATTCTTGCCAACTCCCAGCCCTTAAACTGCATGATAATCTTATGAAGCGTTGTGCCCTGGCGAAGAGACTCAACCCTTGGAGCATCGGCATATCGCCTAATCTGTTCCACAGCATCCAACCATTGCTTCTCCGACTTCTTCATAGGGCTACCATCTTCCTTCAAGACATCCTTCAACTCTTCATCAAACTCCTTTCTGGAGAGAACCTTGAGTTCGATGATATAGCTGTGCTGACTGGCATAATGGGTATGATCAGGCAACAGGAAGAAATCACAATAGCCATGATTCAACTCCAATTCGGGAGCCGTGATGTAATAATCGTTGAGATTCAAGTATGCCATAAAGAAACCTTGCAGATTTCGCTCCGATTCTATTCCGTCACGCACAGAAGAAACCTTAGCGTAGGCATCAGCCATGAAACGCAGTCCTTCCTCCCATACTCCTTCATAAGCCATGTCGTAATAGTAATCCGTCAATCTGTTGGTATCTACATACGACTTTGCCTGATACTCTTCTTCCAAATATCCGTAATATTGTTTGCGAACATTATTATTAGGAATGCCCAAAATCAACTTAGAACCACGTGTACCCTTGATGGTCAACATACCATAATAAAACAGCAAACTTGGGAAGATTTCAGCCTTCGGTATCTGATAGGCAGAGAACTGTTCCTCCAGTTGGGCAACAATCTGTCCCTCTTCCGCAATCTTGTGGATGATACCCTTGCGCTCGCCATCCAACTTATCGAATTGTAAGAGCTTCTTCATCTTGCCATAATCGGTCTTGGTATTCGGGTCTATCATCTGCCGAGGAGAGCGTCCGTAATCCATGTAGTTGCGGAGATAGTAGAGCACCATGTCGCAATTAAACATTCTGACACTCTTATTCAATGCTTCTTCTGCAAAGCAATAGTTGTCGTACCAAGGCTTCATATCGTTGACGATGGCTTCCACATCACTATCTGCAGGAATGCTTCCCATCTCCTTATAATAAGTGAACATCTCGACTACATCCTTGGTAGAGAAGCCCAGCATCTCGTCGAACTCTGGCTTTACGGAGATATTCCATCCCACATTATACCCACTTGTCACATCATCCAGGGTTACAGGACTGACACCCATCATGAAGATGCGCTCGAAGTTTCCCTTGAACTTCTTGAAGACATCCCGATAGAAACCATCAGCATGAGTAATGGCATGATACACTTTCTCACCATGCTCATTGAGCACTACATTAGTAAAATTATCATATTCATCGATGATAAGATAAAGCTGAAAATGATTTGCCTTGGCTGCATCAAAGATTATCTGCATCTTATCAGCATACTGTGTCTTAGTCTTGATTTCCTGAACCTTCTTATCACCATAATATGCAGCATACTGCTCTGCAAAACTATCCAACTTGATACAGAGATAGGCGTTGAATCTTTCCTCCAAAACTTCTATCTTACCTGTAATTTGAGAAAAATCCAGGAACAGTACCTGGTAAATTCCTTGCAGGGATGTAGGATGCTGGCCTATCCACAAATTACCGAAGAGTTTTTCGAAATTCTCCTTCTGATTACAGTCATAGTAAGAGTAGAGCATACTGAGAAACAGGCTTTTTCCAAAACGACGGGGACGAACGAAGAAGAGATTGCGAGGCTGCTTCTCCAGCTCTGGCAAAAACATCGTCTTATCGACATAATATAGATTCTGACTCATCACCGTGGCGAAATCAGACACTCCGTATGGTACTTGTTTTACTTGCTGTTTCATCATGCTATGAAATTTAACCAGTTTATATGTGCAAAGTTACGGCTTTATTTTGAAACAACCAAAGTTTTCACGGCTTTTTTGTTTAAAATCGAGTAGCAGGAAAACGAAGTAGTTTTCTTCCTACTCTCGTTTTCCGAACTCTTACACCACCGTACGTGCCGTTCGGCATACGGCTGTTCCTATTTTTGGTGCCACTCAAGATATATCCTCATTAAAGTAGATTTCTCTTGGCATATGTCCTGCTAGTTTGAACAAGAATCTCCACAAGCCAACTTATTCTTGCAGTCTGCTACTTATGGCTTTACATTGATAAACTTTTGGTAGTCAGCTTCACTTATTTCAAAATATTGTTTGTCAATGTCCGCATCATGCGAGTTCTTTATGAACTTAAATCTGATAGAACAACCATCTGTTGCTTTATAAATAATGAAAGACAGTTTCAGTGGATACAACTTACTCATAGAAGTCTGGATGATGTCTTCGTCTATTATATTTCTTTCTAATTCACTTTTCATTGGAGCTAGAAGATTCAATATAATTGGTGAATTGGAAAGGTTTCGAAGTATCTTCATATCTTCCTCGGTAAACATTAAGAAAATCTTTTCTTTCCAATATTGCCAATCTTCACGAATATTAGGATATCTATATGCTCCGTTATATTTTTCCCATACCAAAACATAATAAGGAATATTATTTAGTTTTATAGTTTTAAATTGAAGACTAATAATATTGTTAAAACAATCTGACAAGAAGATGGCATTTTGTTTTGTCTGAGTTCTGATTTTTTTGCTAAGTTTTTTAGCTTTTATGCAGTTAACCCAGTCAATCCATTCACCTGTATTGTGGTCATAAGCCCAACCAATAACTTTGTTAAGTATTACCCCTTCATTGTTAAAATAAACTTTAGGCCGGTTCACTCTTTTTTGTCCTAAGCATGTTATAGAAAATACAATGCAAAGTGAAAGAATTAAATAACGTTTCATCTTATCCTAATTTCCGCAACACTATAATTTAACACTTTTTACAAGCACCCTAGCAACAAAAAGTTGCACAGATTTTTGCCATATCAGAAATTTCACTTATTTTAGTGTTGCATTTAAAAACAAATAAAACTCTGAATGACATGGCAAAAGTACAAATAAAATCTGAGAAAATCACTTCTTTTGAAGTTTTTTTTCGATTATAGAGTTATTTGATGCTGCAAAATTACGACTTCATTTTGACATACCAAAAGTTACCACTGCTTTTTTGGTGCACCCTTAACATTTGATTATAAATCTCAAAAATTACTAGAAAAGTTTGGTAGTTTCGAATATTCAGCGTATCTTTGCAACAATAATAAAAGAAAGGAAAGCTATATGGAAACAAAAGACAAGAAAATACAAGTTCATACCATAGACTACAAAGACATCGACAAGTTTTTTCCTGCTCGTAGCGAAATTACAATGTCTCCACTTCCGAAAGGACACATAGCACGACTCGCTACCATCCACAAGGTTAAGGCTCAATAAAAAACTTCAAGATGAAAAAGTCTATTACACAAAAATATCCAGCAAAGGCTGAAAGCATCCTGTCAAGTTGTTTTGTGATAAAACCTGCAACAAACAATAAACTTGAATATTGCGAAGCCAAGGATGTTCTTTGGGATACAGGTGCTACAAACACTATTATATCAAGAAACATAGCAGATGCTTTAGGACTGGAACCTATCCAAAAAGCCATAATTGCAGGAATTGGCGGAAATGTAGAGGCTTACACTTATAAAATAAGCCTATATTTTGCCAAAGAAGGTGCTTGGATAAAAGATTTGGAAGTTCTTGCCTGTGATTTGGAAGACAATGACATTATCATTGGCATGGACACTATTACACGAGGAGACTTAGCTATCACCAACAAAAATGGAGAAACATGGTTCTCTTTCCGTATTCCTTCACAAGAGCATATTGAATTTGAGTAAGACGTTTATTATCTAAAAAATCCCTGCCATAGGAAGCCTTTCCTACAGCAGGGATTTTTCTATTGGGAATCATCAAGAATGACTTAACTGTCAATTCTTAACTACTAACTATCAATTCTTAACTATTAACTATCAACTATTTATACTCTCCCCAAGCCTTGATGTCGATATCCTCGAGCTTAGTGGTGCAGAATGCATAGATGAACGCACTCGCCAGACGGCTGTTGGTAATCAATGGCACGTTCAGGTCGATGGCTGCACGACGAATCTTGTAACCATTGCTCAACTCGCTGCTGGTCAAGTTCTTTGGAATATTCACTACCATATCAATCTCGTGGTTGTGGAGCATCTCCAAAGCCTTAGGCGCACCGCCTTCTGCCTCCTCTGATGGCCAGAGTACACGGGTGTTCTCAATGCCGTTCTCGGTGAGGAACTTGCTACTACCACCAGTTGCATACAGCTTGTAACCATGCTTAACCAGCATCTGGGCAGCATCGAGCAAATCTACCTTCTGCTTGGCAGAACCTGTAGAAAGCAGGATGTTCTTGGCTGGAATGCGATGACCCACAGAAAGCATACTCTTCAAGAGAGCGGTAGATGTATCGTCGCCCAAGCAACCTACCTCACCTGTACTGCTCATATCCACACCCAATACAGGGTCTGCCTTCTGCAGACGGTTGAAGCTGAACTGGGATGCCTTGATACCTACATAGTCGAGATCGAAGAGGTTCTTGTGGGGCTTCTCTACTGGCAAACCGAGCATCACACGGGTAGCCAACTCGATGAGGTTAATCTTCAATACCTTGCTCACGAATGGGAACGAACGGCTGGCACGCAAGTTACACTCGATAACGAGAATATCATTGTCACGAGCCATGAACTGGATGTTGAACGGACCGTTGATGTGCAACTCCTTGGCAATCTGACGACCTACTCGCTTCACACGACGAACTGTCTCAACATACAACTTCTGAGGAGGGAACTGGATGGTTGCATCGCCTGAGTGAACACCGGCAAACTCGATGTGCTCGGAAATCGCATAGGCAATCACCTCGCCATTCTTTGCCACTGCATCCATCTCAATCTCCTTGGCATGTTCGATAAACTTACTTACTACCACTGGGTGATCCTCACTTACGTTGGCTGCCAACTGCAGGAATCGCTTCAGCTCTTCCTCATTAGAACATACGTTCATCGCAGCACCAGAAAGCACGTAGCTAGGACGAACCAATACTGGGAAACCTACACGCTCGATGAAGTTGTCGATGTCCTCCATAGAGGTCAGGGCGCTCCACTCTGGCTGGTTGATGCCGTTGTTGGTCAACATCTGAGAGAACTTGGCACGGTCCTCAGCATTATCGATGTCCTTGGCAGCAGTACCCAGGATTGGCACGTTCTGTGCATCCAGGTGCATAGCCAAGTTGTTTGGAATCTGACCACCGGTAGATACGATGACGCCATGAGGCTGCTCCATCTCGATGATATCCATCACACGCTCGAAGGTCAACTCGTCGAAGTAGAGACGGTCGCACATATCGTAGTCGGTAGATACGGTCTCTGGGTTGTAGTTGATCATCACTGAGCGCCAGCCTTCCTTGCGGATGGTGTTCAATGCCTGAACGCCACACCAGTCGAACTCTACGGAAGAACCGATGCGGTAAGCACCTGAACCGAGTACGATGATAGAACGGTGGTCGTTCTCGAAGGTGATGTCGCTCTTCACGCCAGCGTAAGTTACATAGAGGTAGTTGGTCTGAGCAGGATACTCTGCTGCCAGGGTATCAATCTGCTTCACTACAGGCAGGATGCCATAGCTCTTGCGCTTGTTGCGAACCAGGAGGGCAGCCTTGTGCATATTGCCCAACTCCTGCTCCAAGCCAACGGCACGGGCTACCTGGAAGTCGGTGAAACCATAAACCTTAGCAGAACGGAGCAGATTCTGACCGATGGTATTGATGTTGCACTTCTTCATCGCCTCGTCGATGTCGATGATGTGCTTCAACTTCTCCAGGAACCACTTGTCAATCTTGGTCAAGTCGTGAATCTGATCTACGGTATAGCCCTTGTGCATTGCCTTTGAAATCACGAATACACGCTTATCTGTTGGCTCCCGCAAAGCTGCATCGATATCGTCGATTTCAAGCTCCTTGTTCTCTACGAAGCCGTGCATGCCCTGACCAATCATACGAAGACCCTTCTGGATGGCCTCCTCGAAGTTGCGGCCGATGGCCATTACCTCACCTACTGACTTCATAGATGAACCCAACTCCTTATCTACGCCACGGAACTTAGACAAGTCCCAACGAGGAATCTTACAAACTACGTAGTCCAATGCTGGCTCAAAGAAGGCTGATGTGGTCTTGGTTACAGAGTTCTTCAACTCGAACAGACCGTAACCCATACCGAGCTTGGCTGCAACGAAGGCAAGAGGATAACCGGTAGCCTTAGAAGCCAAGGCAGATGAACGGCTCAAGCGGGCATTCACCTCAATCACGCGATAGTCCTCGCTCTTAGGGTCGAAGGCATACTGCACGTTACACTCACCCACGATTCCGATGTGACGGATAATCTTGATGGCGAGGGCACGGAGCTTATGATACTCAGCATTGCTCAGGGTCTGAGATGGAGCGATGACGATACTCTCACCGGTATGGATTCCCAGTGGGTCGAAGTTCTCCATGTTACAAACTGTGATACAGTTGTCGTAACGGTCACGAACCACCTCATACTCAATCTCCTTCCAGCCCTTCAAGCTCTTCTCTACCAATACCTGTGGAGAGAATGAGAAAGCCTTCTCAGCGAGCTTGTTCAGCTCCTCCTCGTTGTCTGCGAAACCGGAACCGAGTCCACCCAAGGCGTAAGCAGCACGGATGATGACAGGATAACCGAGCTCGGCAGCAGCCTTGCGGGCCTGCTCGATGTTCTCGCAAGCCTCGCTCTTGATGGTCTTCACGTTGATTTCATCCAGCTTCTCTACGAAGAGCTCACGGTCCTCGGTATCCATAATAGCCTGAACAGGAGTACCCAACACCTTGACATTATATTTCTCCAGAATGCCCTGGCGATAGAGTTCCACACCACAGTTGAGGGCAGTCTGACCACCGAAGCTGAGGAGGATTCCGTCTGGCTTTTCCTTCTGGATGACACGCTCTACGAAGTATGGCTGCACTGGCAGGAAGTAAATCTGGTCGGCAACACCTTCTGATGTCTGTACGGTTGCGATATTCGGGTTGATGAGCACAGTCTCGATACCTTCCTCGCGCAATGCCTTCAGGGCCTGCGAACCTGAGTAGTCGAACTCACCTGCTTCACCGATCTTCAAGGCTCCAGAACCTAAGAGGAGCACCTTCTTTATATTTTCGTCTTTCATCTTTTTTCCTAATTATTTAAGTGTTTCTACAAACTTATCAAACATGAACTCAGTATCCACAGGGCCTGAGCAAGCCTCTGGGTGGAACTGGCTTGAGAACCAAGGGTTCACCTTGTGGCGGATACCCTCGTTAGAGCCATCATTCATATTTACAAAAAGCTCCTCCCAGTCGTTGCCCAATGTCTTGGCATCCACGGCATAACCGTGGTTCTGAGAGGTGATGTAGCAATTGTTGGTTCCTACCATGCGCACTGGCTGGTTGTGTGAACGGTGACCATACTTCAACTTGTAGATAGTAGCACCAGCTGCCTTTGAAAGCAACTGGTTACCCATACAGATACCGCAGATAGGCTTGCGGCTCTGGCTGATTTGCTTGCGAATAATGTTTACTGCATCCTCACACATGTCTGGGTCGCCAGGACCATTGGCAAGGAACAGGCCGTCGAAGTCCATATCGGTGTAATCGTAATTCCAAGGCACACGAATCACCTCAACGCCTCTGTTGATGAGGCAACGGATGATGTTTGCCTTCACACCGCAGTCAACGAGTACCACCTTCTTGCCGGCACCCTCGTTGTAACGGATAATCTCCTTGCAGCTCACCTGGTCAACGAAGTTACACCCTCGTAGTTAGCCTCAGGGATATTGTCTGGTTCATCATCAAAGAGAATCTTACCCATCATCACACCATGCTCACGAAGCACCTTAGTCAACTCACGGGTGTCGATGCCTGTGATTCCTGGCACCTTTTCGCGCTTCAACCAGTCGGCAAGACTCTCCACAGCATTCCAGTGGCTGTACTGCTCGCTGTAATCATTCACGATGATGGCAGAAGCATAAATCTTGTCACTCTCCATGAAGGTTGGCAAACCGTTCTCCTCGAAAGTAAATGGTGACACACCATAGTTTCCCACGAGAGGGAATGTAAGTGTCATCAACTGACCGGCGTAAGAAGGGTCGGTCAAACTCTCTGGATATCCCATCATGGCTGTGTTGAACACAACCTCGCCCGCTACAGGAGCATCATATCCAAAAGATTTGCCATGGAACTTGGTTCCATCGCTCAAAACTAAGGTTACTTTTTTCATATCTGACATTTGATTCTTTTATTTCATACTTATAAGAGCAAATGAATTCTTCACTCTTCGTTCTTCACTCTTCACTTATTTATGATAAACGTTTTCGATATAGTTCACAAACGACTGGTTGCAGAGTTTCGTGCCGCCTGGGGTTGGATAATGACCGGTGAAATACCAGTCGCCCTTGTGGTTTGGAATCGCCTCGCGCAAGCCCTCGATGCTCTGGAACACGAGCTGGATAGGAGTGGTCATGCCCTCTGGGCGAAGCATCTCTACTATCTTCTCGTTGATTTCCTCGATGGTGAATGGCTTGTAGATGGCGCGCACCGGGTTCACCTGCTCTTCCTTCGGCTTGGCAAGTTCTAACTTGCATGCCTCGTAGGTCTGCTCGATGAGGTCCTCCATCTTTCTGTCTTTCAGCAGCTGGATGGCTGCACGGAACACGCAGAACTCTTCCAGTCTTGCCATATCGATGCCGTAATAATCCGGATAGCGGATCTGAGGGGCACTGGATACGACTACTATCTTCTTAGGATGCAGACGGTCGAGGATGCGCAGGATGCTCTCCTTCAGGGTAGTACCGCGCACGATACTGTCGTCGATGATAACGAGATTATCCACATTCGGCTCGATGCTTCCGTAGGTTACATCATACACGTGGCTCGCCAGGTCGTTGCGGCTGTTGCCCTCGGTGATGAAGGTACGGAGCTTGATATCCTTCCATGCAATCTTCTCCGAACGGACGAAATCGCCGAGAATATCGTATAATTCTTCCTTAGATGGAATATGGTCGAGGTTGGCAATCTGTTCTATCTTGCTTTCGTTGAGATACTTCTTGAAACCACTCAGCATGCCATAGTAAGCCACCTCGGCTGTGTTCGGGATGTAGCTGAACACGGTGTGATCTACATCGTAATCCACAGCTTTCAGGATAGGCTGGGTCAACTGCTCGCCCAATTGTTTTCGCTCCTGATAAATATCCTTGTCGGAACCACGACTGAAGTAGATGCGTTCGAAAGAGCAGGCTGAATCACCCTTCTGCTCCATGATGCGCTCGATGCTGCACTCGCCGTTCTTCTTCACGAGAAGTGCCGTGCCCGGCATCAGTTCCTGCACATCCTCTGCCTCCAGGTCGAAGGTGGTCTGAAGCACAGGTCGCTCGCTGGCTACTACCACGATTTCATCGTTCTTGTAATAGAATGCAGGACGGATGCCCCATGGGTCACGCATGGAAAACATCTCGCCCGAACCGGTGATACCGCAGACCACATAACCGCCGTCGAAGTTCTTCATCGTGGTCTTGAGCACGTTGCTCATCTTCACGTGGTCTTCGATGTAGTTGGTGATGTCGGTGTTCTCCATCTCCATCGCCTTGGCTGCCACGAAGTTTCGCTCCACCTCTCTGTCAAGTCGGTGGCCCATCAGTTCGAGCATGATGTAGGTATCGCTGTAGATGCGAGGGCTCTGTCCCTGCTTGGTCAGTTCCTGGAAGATTTCATCTACGTTGGTCATGTTGAAGTTGCCGCAAAGGCAGAGGTTCTTTGCCTTCCAGTTGTTGCGGCGCAGGAAAGGGTGTACATACTGTATGCCACTCTTTCCGGTGGTACTGTAGCGCAGGTGTCCCATGTAGAGTTCGCCTGCGAAAGGCAGTTCCTCTTGGGCAAACTTAGCATCAGCAAGCTGCTCGGGAGTCAAGTCCTTGAAGTTGGCATTCGCCTTGCCGAAGATTTCGGTCACGGCGTTCTTGCCCTCCGCACGCTCACGAAACATATACTCGTGTCCTGGCTTTCCGCCCAGTTTGACACAAGCCATACCAGCACCCTCCTGTCCACGGTTGTGCTGCTTCTCCATCATCAGATAGAGCTTGTTGAGTGCGTACATCCAAGTACCGTACTTCTGCTGGTAATACTCCAGTGGCTTGAGCAATCTGATCATTGCCACGCCACACTCATGTTTCAATGGTTCCATACTCTTTAAATTATCCTTTATCTTATTTAGTTAAATCTGAATATACCTATCCGAGGGATACCCCTCCAAAAAAAGGGAAACGTCAAGAAACGACGATTCCCTTTATATTTTTATTCGACAGTAACTGACTTGGCCAAATTTCTAGGTTGGTCAACATTCTTACCCTTACATACAGCTACATGGTAAGCTAGCAGCTGCAAAGGAATGGTAGCCAACAATGGCTCCAGGCACTCCAGAGTCTCAGGGAGTTCAATCACTTCGTCGGCAATCTTGGAAATGGTTTCATCGCCCTTGCTGACAATGGCAATGACACGACCCTGACGGGCCTTAATCTCCTGGATATTAGACAAGACCTTCTCGTACATGAAGTTGTGGGTAGCAATGACAACCACTGGCATATCGCTGTCAATCAAGGCGATAGGACCATGTTTCATCTCCGCTGCCGGATAACCCTCAGCGTGGATGTAGCTAATCTCCTTCAACTTCAAAGCGCCCTCCAGGGCTACAGGATACTGGAATCCACGGCCCAGATAGATAAAATTGCGAGCGTACGTAAAGGTACGGCTCAAGTCAGCTATCTTATTGTTGAGCTTCAGCACCTCCTTCATCTTTGAAGGAATGTTCCAGAGCTGCTCTGTAATCTTCTGATATTCGTTTTCGCTGATGGTTCCCTTCTCCTTACCGATGGCAAGTGCCAGGAGGATAAGGACGGTAACCTGACCAGTGAATGCCTTGGTTGAGGCAACACCTATCTCCGGACCTACGTGAATATAGGTACCCGTATCTGTCTCTCGTGCGATGGAAGAACCGATGGAGTTACAGATACCATAGATAAACGCACCGCTCTCCTTGGCAAGCTTGATGGCAGCCAAGGTATCAGCGGTTTCACCACTCTGGGAGATGGCAATAACCACGTCGTCCTTCGTTACCACAGGATTGCGGTAACGGAACTCAGATGCATATTCCACTTCTACTGGAATGCGGCAATAGTTTTCTATCATCTGTTTGCCGATGAGTCCAGCGTGCCATGATGTTCCGCAAGCCACGATGATGATTCGCTTGGCGTTGAGGAGCTGCTGGCGATGGTCGGTGATAGAACTGAGCACTACGCCCATCTCTGTCTCCGTCTTGCAGGTTGTATCGTCGCCGTCGGTCATCACACGGGTTTCCACGGTGCGGCTCACCACACGGCCACGCATACAGTTGCGCAGACACTCAGGCTGCTCGAAGATTTCCTTCAGCATGAAGTGAGGGAAACCACCTTTCTCAATCTGACCTAGATCGATATCCACGGTCTGTACCTCAGGGTTGAGCTTTACGTTCTGGATGTTCACCACCTGCAATTCCTGTCCGAGGCGCATCACGGCGATGTTGCCATCCTCCAGGTAAACCACCTTGTCGGTATATTCGATGATAGGGCTGGCATCCGAACCGAGATAGAACTCTCCGTCCTCGCCAATACCCACCACCAGCGGGCTCTGCTTGCGGGCAGCGATAATCTGGTCAGGGTTACGCTTGTCGAGAATAGCGATGGCGTAAGCGCCAATCACCTGACGGAGCGCAACCTGAACGGCGGTCAACAAATCAAGATCCTTCTTCACCTGGATGTATTCAATGAGCTGTACGAGCACCTCAGTATCGGTCTCGCTCTTGAACTCCACCCCCTTTGCCATCAGGTTCTTCTTGATGTCGGCATAGTTCTCGATAATACCATTATGAATCATGGCAAGGTTCTTGCTTGAAGAATAATGAGGATGAGCATTCACAGCTGAAGGCTCTCCATGGGTAGCCCAACGTGTATGGGCAATACCTACATGTCCTGAAATATCCTTGTCAGCGCAGAACGCTTCCAAATCTGCCACCTTGCCCTTTGCCTTATATACATTCAAAGAGCCGTCATTGCTAATAAGGGCAACTCCCGCAGAATCGTATCCGCGGTACTCCAGACGCTTCAAGCCCTTGATGAGGGCTGGATAAGCGTCTCCCTTACCTAAATATCCTACTATGCCACACATACTTATCTATATTTATGTTGTATTTCCGTTTGTTATTCCTGACCTTTTATCCCTTGCTGTTATCGCAGGATGTTGACAACCAATGATGCAACTGATGTCAAAATACTTACAGCAGAGAACCAGAGTGATGTGGCAGAACCAATAGCTGAGTTCTGTGCCTTCACCTTGTTAGGCTCTACATAGATAACATCATTCTGCTGCAGATAGAAATATGGAGAGTTGATGATGTTAGCATCATTCAAGTTCAGATAATGAATATGCTTCTCTCCCTGAGCATCCTCACGGATCAGCATCACATTCTCGCGCTTACCATAGATGGTCAAATCGCCAGCAGAAGCCAAGGCCTCGATGATGCTCATCTTTTCCTGAGGGACGGTTACTACTCTTGGAGCATTGACTTCACCCGTAACTACTACACGGTAACTTGCCATTCTTACCGTAACGATAGGATTCTCCTTATCTGACATGTATGGACGAACCTTATTCTTGATCAATTCCTCGCACTGGTTCTTGGACAAACCAGCTACATGAAGCTGACCAACAACCGGGAACTGAATATTACCATTGTTATCTACCAGGTAACCCAAGAGGGTTGGGGTACTTGTCAACTGTCCTTCCATACCAGTGGTCTTGGAGACAGTAAGGTTGAAAGGCATTGCAGCCTTTGGATCGGTAGTAGAAACGGTAATAGTTAATTCGTCCTTAGGCATAATCTTGGCGTCATAAAGCATCTTTGAAGCTGCTAGACTCACCTGATCAGCATTCTGGAAATAAGCTACGTTCTTGGTGCTTCCGCAACTGCTAAGCATCAAGACCATTGTCAAAGCGACAAGCGCTGAATAAATGACTTTTTTCATTCTCAACAAATTTCGTTATAAAATATTGGTGCAAAATTACAGCATTTTTTTGAATACTGCAAATTTTTGCACCAATATTTACTCCATCACATTATTTTTCTTAAAATAATGCCCTTTTTACTAGTCTTCAATGCCGTTTGATGGCAAATTGAAGGTATAGCTGTTATCGAAGATCTTCTTCACCTTGTTGATTTCTACGAAGGTGGTTCCTCCACCCTCACCGAAGCTACCACTCAGGTAAGCAATCTTATCTTCCTCGCCCAGGTAACCCTTCTGGCGGAGCATACGTACCGCTGCGGTAAACATAGCCTTGACAGAAACCTGATCCTTCTGATGGATTGGAATAATACCATAGCTCAGGTTCAACCAGCGCTGAAGCTTCTCCTTGTAACAGATGGCAAGCACAGGGTTAGGACCACGGAACGAAGCCAGGCAGCGGGCAGTCTGACCCGTCTCACCATCGGTGATGATGCCGGCAACGCCCAACTTCTTGGTTGCCTCAATGGCTGCATGAGCCAGGAAGAGCTTCTGGTCGATCTTTCCATCCTCCATCGGATCAATGTCGTTGAGAGGCGACTTGTCCTTCTCTGCCTGCTCTGCAATGCGCGCCATGGTCTGAACAGCCTCTACCGGATACTTACCGCTGGCTGTTTCGCCCGAAAGCATCAGGGCATCTGTACGGTAGAAGATTGCGTTGGCAATATCTGTAACCTCGGCACGTGTAGGACGAGGATTCTTAATCATGGTGTGGAGCATCTGGGTAGCTACGATTACCGGCTTCTGAGCCTTCACGCACTTGGCAATGATGCGGCGCTGGATACCAGGGATTCTCTCAATAGGCACCTCAATACCCAGGTCACCACGGGCAATCATGATGCCATAGCAGGCATCGATGATCTCATCGATGTTATCTACACCCTCCTGGTTCTCGATCTTAGAGATGATCTTGATGTCGCTGTGGTGAGCATCGAGAATATCCTGCACGGCCTTTACATCTGCTACATTGCGCACGAATGAGTGAGCAATGAAATCAATATCCAGTTCGATGGCAAGCTCGATGTTTCTGCGGTCTTTCTCAGTAAGCGCAGGCAGGTCGATGTGCTCGCCCGGTACGTTCACGCTCTTGTGAGCCCCCAGTATTCCCTCGTTCTGCACCTCAGCCACGAGCATAGGACCCTGAATATCAACAACCTTCATGTCGAGTTCGCCATCATCAAACAAGATGTCGTCGCCCACCTTCAAATCGGCAGCAATATCAGGATAGCTCAAGTTCACGGTATCATGAGAAGAATCTACATCAGGACGACCGAAGATTTTCACCACGTCACCTATATTATAATGTATAGGCTCCTTTACGTCGGTAGTGCGCACCTCCGGACCCTTGGTATCAATCATGATACCAATATGTGGAGATACAGCTCTAACGTTCTTGACAATGGTACGGATTCCATCTTCTGTAGCATGTGCGGTATTCATACGAACTACGTTCATACCCGCAAAAAACAGTTTTCGGATAAAATCTTGATCGCATCTGCGATCGCTGATGGAAGCAACAATCTTTGTTTGTTTCATATTTGTAATTACCTTATAGAAATTTCAATGTTATCGTGACATTTCTGCCACTTTTCTCAAATTTTGTGCAAAGATACAAAGAAAATCTGAAATACGAATCATCTGAAATACAAAATATATATAAAATATGGCGATTGTAACAGATTGAAAGGAAGCGATAACAAAAAATCCAGCCAAAAGGATGTTTATCTCCCTTTGGCTGGATTCCTTACTGATTCATCCGGTGCCTAGATATCCAGGTCTGGAGCCTTCTCGGCACCAGCTGCTGCTTCAAACTTAGGCATTACATTGAAATTGAAGATGCCGGCGATGATGGCATTAGGCATCTTTCTAACCGTCTGGTTATAAGACTGTACAGCCTCATTATACTTACGGCGAGCCTCGCTGATTCGATTCTCAGTGCCTTCCTCCTGAACCTGGAGAGCCTTAAAATTCTCGCTTGCCTTCAACTCAGGATATCTTTCAGCCACCAGCATCAGCTTGGAGAAGGCATTTGCCAACTCACCCTGAGCAGCTGCATACTGCTTCATGCTAGCCTCCGTGAGATTATTCACATCCAGCTTCACCTGGCCTACAGAAGCACGAGCCTTGGTCACCTCCTCGAAGGTCTCCTTCTCGTGCTTGGCATAAGCCTTTACGATCTTAGCCAACTGAGGCATCATATCGGCACGACGCTGATACTGAGCCTGCATGTTAGACAACTCGGTAGTAGCCTTCTCCTGCTCTCCTACCATACCATTATAACCACTGAACACCCAGAGCACCAACACTACGATGACGCCTAAGATAATCCATCCTGTTTTCTTCATACTTTTCAATTATTGATTAATGATTATTGATTAATTATTATCTACCAATTATAAACTATTAGCTATCAGCAACTACCAGCTTCCGCCGGAGCCGCCGCCAGAGAATGTTCCGCCGCCAAAGGAGCCGCCCGAGAAGCCGCCTCCTCCACCACCGGAGAAGCCTCCGCCGCCCATGAAGAACGGCGGCAACCAGTCGTCATCATCATTTCTTCTTCGCGACTGTTTTCTCCCCTTTCCCTTCGGTCTTGGTTTAACCAGACCCACCTGCTCCAGGATGTAACGGACGAAGTAATAGATCGGGATTCCGAAAAAGAGAAGGAACAGGATAACGACCAGTGCCCAATCCTCTTCATCATTCACCGTCCCCTCATCTACCGATTCAATTCCGGTGCGCCCGTTTTTCACCTTATTATATATAGCACGGCTCACAGAGGCAACAGCCTCGCCTGGGGCATCCTCGCGCATGTATTTCACGATGCAGGCACGGGCAATATCATCGCAGTCCACATCCGTCAGCTCTCCCTCCAGTCCGCTGCCGGGAGCGATGAAGTACTTGTGGTCTTCCACTGCAATCACGATAACCAGTCCCCTGCGGCTCTTCTTGTAGCCGATGCCATACTTGTTGCCCACATCCTGCGCCATCCTGAAAGCATCCTGGTTAGCCACCCTGCCCACGATGATGAGCACATTCTGCACACCACACTCCAGCTTCAGCTTCTGCAGGTAGAAATTAGCCGAATCCTTGAGCGCCCTATCCACATAGCCATCGGGATCGGAAACATACTGCGTGGAGTCCTGGAGGAAGGGAATCGGCACATTATCCGCATTCCACTCCTCTTTGGCAGACAGCGATAATACGCTGAAAGCCATCCATATCATCACTAAAAAATGTCTCTTAAAAGCCATAAATTCTCAATTTTAGTGCAAAAATACAGAATAAAAACCTAATATGCAAATACTTAGAGCATTTTTTTTGCAAAAAAAGCCTTAACTATTTTGTTATATCGCAAAAAACTTGTATCTTTGCACACCGATTTGAGATTATTAAGTATAAAAATAAATAAAAGAAGAGAAATGACCAAAGCAGATATCATAAATGAAGTAGCAATCGCTACTGGTATGGCTAAGAAGGAAGTTAGCATAGTAGTAGAGTCGTTCATGGAGGAGGTGAAGAAGAGCCTCATCCAGAACAAGGAGAATGTTTACCTGCGTGGCTTCGGTAGCTTCAACATCAAGCACCGTGCAGCTAAGACCGCTCGCAACATCTCTAAGAACACCACTCTCACCATCCCAGCTCACGATTTGCCAAGCTTCAAGCCATCTAAGAGCTTCATCGAGGAGATGCAGAACGCTCAGTAAGAGAATTAACATTTTTATAATAACAATATTTTAAAATTTTAAAATCATGCCAAACGGAAAGAAAAAGAAGGGCCACAAGATGGCTACTCACAAGCGTAAAAAGAGATTACGTAAGAACAGACATAAGAGCAAGTAAGCTTTTCTAGAAGCAGAAAATGCTCTCAGTCGGTTCCACAGACTGAGGGGGCGTGTCATATCAACATGGATAGGCATGCCCCTTTTTGTAAAGTGTTATTAGTAACTTTAAGTAAAAAGATTATTGAAGAGTATGACAAGCGAAGTTGTAATTGACGTCCAGCAGAAGGACATTTCTATCGCTCTCATGGAGGATAAGCAGCTGGTGGAATACCAGAATGAACCACGTGAGGCTTCGTTCTCTGTGGGAAACATCTACATCGCAAAGGTTAAGAAACTCATGCCGGGACTTAACGCATGCTTCGTAGATGTAGGTTATGAACGCGACGCCTTTCTTCATTATCTTGACCTGGGAAGTCATTTTAATTCCTACCAGAAGTACCTTAAACAAGTACAGAGCGACAGAAAGAAACTTTTCCCATTCTCTAAAGCCAGCAAACTGCCTGAATTGGAAAAGGACGGCAGCATTCAAAATGTTCTCAAAGTGGGACAGGAAGTGCTGGTGCAAATCGTAAAGGAACCAATCTCTACCAAGGGTCCTCGTCTTACGGGCGAAATATCATTCGCAGGACGATACCTGGTACTCATGCCATTCGGTGATAAAGTTTCTGTCTCGTCGAAAATCAAAAGCGGTGAAGAACGCTCCCGACTCAAACAACTCATTCACAGCGTAAAACCAAAGAATTGCGGTGTAATTGTCCGCACTGTGGCTGAGGGAAAGAGAGTCGCTGAGCTCGATGCTGAGCTGAAAGTCCTGGTGAAGCGATGGGAGGATGCTATCGCCAAGGTGCAGAAGACCCAGCAGCGCCCGCAACTCGCTTTCGAGGAGACCGGAAGAGCCGTCGCTCTCCTGCGTGACTTGTTTAACCCATCTTACGAGAACATCTTCGTCAACGATGAAGGTGTGATGAACGAGGTGAAGGACTATGTTTCTCTAATAGCCCCTGAAAAGGCGGGCATAGTCAAGCTCTACACCGGTAAGGTGCCTATCTTCGACAACTTCAGCATCACCAAGCAGATCAAGGCTGGTTTTGGAAGAGTTGTCAACTACAAGCATGGTGCGTATCTCATCATCGAGCATACCGAAGCCCTGCATGTGGTAGATGTAAACAGCGGCAACCGTACTCGTGAGAAAGGTCAGGAAGCGAATGCTCTCGATGTAAACCTCGGCGCTGCCGATGAATTGGCCAGACAATTGCGACTCCGTGATATGGGAGGAATCATTGTGGTGGACTTCATCGACATGAATCTTGCCGAAGACCGACAGCTGCTCTATGAGCGCATGTGCAAGAACATGCAGAAGGACCGTGCCAAGCACAACATCCTGCCTCTGAGCAAGTTCGGACTGATGCAGATTACCCGCCAGCGTGTACGCCCTGCCATGGACGTAAACGTAGAGGAGACCTGCCCTACCTGCTTCGGTTCGGGCAAGATCAAATCGAGCATCCTTTTCACCGACCAGTTGGAAAGAAAAATCGACCGCCTAGTCAACAAGATTGGCGTCAAGAAATTCACTTTGTATGTGAATCCTTACGTAGCTGCCTTCATCAACAAGGGCTTCATTTCCCTGAAGCGCAAATGGCAGTTTAAGTATGGTTTCGGCTTCAATGTAATTCCATCTCAGAAACTGGCGTTCCTCCAGTATGAATTCTACGACAAGGACAACCAGTATCTGGATATGCAGGAAGAACAGGAAACAAAGTAAGTTTTTAATTCTCAGAAAAAAAGCTCCATTCGCCATTTCAGATGCGAATGGAGCTTTTATTATTTCAGTTTCTCTACACCTTATTATATATAAGGCATTTTAGTACTCTATCTCATTATTCACCATTTTCTCTGTGTCCCAAGGTGCAGGAGCACCGCCGAGATAGCGATGGAACCAATCGAGGTGCGCATTGTAATAGAGCGGCATCGACTTCAGGTTGCTTGGCCAGTGACCATCATACTTCAAGACTATCAGTCGAGAAGGAATGTTCAGGGTCTGCAATGCCGTGAAATACTGCAAGCTCTGCGTATAAGGTACACGATAGTCCAACTCGCCCGTCATCACGAGGGTTGGCGTAGAGAAGTTCTTGATATATGAGGATGGCGACCACTTCTCGTAGAGATCGGAATTGTAAGGCTGTCCCTCCAGCTCAAAGTTAGGGAACCATACCTCCTCGGTACTGCCCCACATAGAACGCAGGTCATATACGCCCATCATGGAAGCCAGACACTTGAATCGCTTGGTATGGCCCTGCAGCCAGTTCATCATGTAGCCGCCATACGACCATCCCATCGCTCCCATCCTGGTGGAGTCAACATATTCCAGGGTTGCCAGCTTGTCGGTAACCTTCATCACATCCTCAAATACCTTTCCGCCCCAGTCGCCGGAAATGGCACGTGTAAAGGCCTGCCCATATCCAGTAGAACCGTGAGGGTTAGGATAAGCCACCACATAACCGGCAGCAGGATAAACCTGCCAGTCGCCACGGAAGGAATTCATCCACTGCATCTGTGGACCGCCATGCACATTGATGATAAGCGGATACTTCTTGCTGGCATCAAAGTTGTGTGGTTTCACGATGAACACCTGTACCTTGTCGCCGCCAGCGCCATCCACCCAGATGCTCTCAGATGGACGGATATCCACCTCATCCTCCAACTTCTGGTTGAGGAAAGTTATCTGCTGTTCCTTGCCGCGAGCCACAGGAGTTCCATTCCACTTCTTCATCTGCTGACGATACAGAGCCGATGGCTTGCCTGTCGTACTGTAAGTATAATACACCATCCCCTTATTGTCGAAATCAAACTCAGAGATAGCCTTGCCTGTCACTACTGGCGAAATGGTCTTTCTGGCAATGTCGAGCTTGTAGAGTGGTTGTGCACCCCGTACCTCACCCAGGAAGTAGATACTCTTGCTGTCTGGTGCCCATTTGTAATCATCCACCCAGTTGTCAAACTTCTCTGTCAGGATAGTAGATTTCCTTGCAGCACGGTCGTAGATGGCAAGACGGAAACGATCAGACTCATAGCCAGGTACTTGCTGCAAGCGGTAAGCGATATACTTGCCGTCGGGCGAATAGGTTGGAGTACCATCCCATGCCTTGTTTTCCTTCGTGATGCAGACAGGTTCTCCCCCATTCACAGATACCGTCCACAGGTCGGCATTGGTGCTAGCCTCCTGATGCTCATCGTGGTTGGAGACAAAACAGATTTCCTTGCTGTCTGGAGAAAAATCATAGGCGATTCCGCCACCGGCCATGAATATCAGCGAATAATTACCCGGAGTCAGATCCCTGTAAGTCTTCGTCTGTGTATCGAAAAGGATGAGATGACTGCATCTGCCATCGCTATAGCTCGTCCAATGGCGATAGAGCAACTTGTCGGCAATATGCGCCTGCACAGGTCCCTTGTCCTTCTTCTCCATCCGGGCTATGTTGGCCTTGGCATCAGCTCCCAGGTCGGGATATACCTCGGCTGTAAAGGCGATGTATCGCTCATCTGGAGAGATAACCGGATTATCTATACCCAACTCATAATCAGTTACTTGTTCCGCCTCGCAGGTAGCCAGATTCATGCGATAGACCTGAGCCGTCCCCTTCTCATAATTGGTAAAGAAGATACTCTTTCCATCCTTACTCCACACGGCAGAACTGCTTTTGCCATCCTCGGTGAAAGCCTTGGCATGAGAGCCATCTGCATTCATGATGTAGATGTCGGAGCTAGACTTCTGGTTCTTCAGGTCGGAAGAACTGGAGGTATAGCAGATAGTTTTACCATCTGGCGAAAGGCTCACAGAATATACACCCTTCACCTTGTACAAATCCTCGATGGTAAACGCCCTTTTCTGAGCGTTTGCCGAAAGCAGCGCCATCACGAGTGCTGCCGAAAACATCAATTTTTTGTTCATATAACCTATAAATATTAAACTTTCGATGCAAAAGTAACAAATATTTTTGGATTTCCTGCAACCTTTTGCTATCTTTTATCGTCTAATCTATAATTAATATTGATAATAGCATAAAAAGAAAGGAAAATATTATGATTTTAAGTACAACTCCAACCATAGAAGGCCACCCTATCCGTGAATATCGTGGCGTAGTGACTGGCGAAACCATCATCGGTACCAACTTTGTGAAGGATTTCTTTGCCAGTGTTCGTGATGTAATCGGCGGAAGAAGCGGTTCTTACGAAAGCACCCTCCGCGAGGCAAAGGATACAGCCCTCAGAGAGATGGCCGACCGTGCCGCATCCCTGGGCTGCAACGCCATCGTAGGCATCGACCTGGATTACGAAACCGTGGGCAACAGCGGTTCCATGTTGATGGTAACGTGCAGCGGAACAGCGGTGATTATCTAAGTTCTGCGACTGTACAAAAGAACAAAACATGCTTGAAATGGGGCGGTAACGACCTAAAAAATCGAGTTACCGCCCCTGTTCAGATATATTTTTATCTATATAGTGTGGTGACATACACCTGATGAAGGTCACCAACTTTCTTCTATTTCATTTATTCTATCACCCAATCCTCTATACTTCGCTGGTTTTCCGAGAAGTTAATACCCACTTTCACAACCTTCCGCCCATCATCAGCAAAAGCTTTGGCATAGTCCTTGTCGATGATTTGCGCCATGGCGATGTCGGCAGACTTCTTATATTTCAACTCAAAGATAAAAATACTCTTATCCGTCTTGAGCACAAGGTCTATTCTTCCATCAGAAGTGGTATGCTCCACCTTCACATCTTCGCCAAGCATGGTGAAGATGGTGAATATCACGGCTTGATAGTGACGCTCATTATTGTTGATAATCGTATATGGGAACTTATCATAGAATGCCTTCAAGTGAGGCATAAAGGCTCCCATGTCGTCATTGATGAGCACATTCTTGGAATAAGCATACACAATGGCATCATATCTGTTCATGTCTTGCGCAGTATAATACCTGACGAGACTTTTCGAGAAGCCTTGTCTTACTTCCTGATTTGGGAAACAGAGATGATACAATTTTCCTCTTCGCTCATATTCTTTAATGGTAAG
The DNA here is from genome assembly GCF_003468525.1 of Prevotella sp. AM34-19LB. NCBI lineage: Bacteria > Pseudomonadati > Bacteroidota > Bacteroidia > Bacteroidales > Prevotellaceae > Prevotella > Prevotella sp. AM34-19LB. Next base: position 24,578 of record NZ_QSIG01000011.1, read on the forward strand.
ATAACCACTTTGGAAAAGAACTGGAATCGGGTCTGTAAGCTTTTCTGTAGGGGTATCAAAACGATCGTCATTAACCCAAAGGTCGTCCAGATTGAGCATGTCCAAATTTTTCTGCTGCAACAACTCTACCAGGAACGTAGGCGTACCGGATGTAAACCAATAGCTATTAAACTCCTTATCGTCCAAAGCATTGATGATGCTGTAAGGATTGAAGATATCCTCGCTATTGATACTGAAGTGGTAGCCATCATAATGCTGCTTGAGTTGTTCTAAGGTCTCCTCATAAGTAAGCCCATTATGTTCAGCCATCTCCTCAATACCCTCACGGAAATACTGAGACAATTCACTCTTGGTAATACCACAACAGCTGCTGTATTCATCCTTCAACGTGAGAATCTTGAGATTATTCAACTCGCTGAAGATGCTGAGCTGACTAAACTTAGAGATGCCTGTGATGAATACAAAGCGAATGTTTCCCTCTTGCTGCTTCAAGGGACTGAAGAAATCTCGCATGATGTTGCGGATGGTCTTCTGCAAGTCTTCGTCACTTACAGAATCATGCATCGGGGCATCATACTCATCGATGAGAACGACAACTTGCTTACCGGTTTGAGCCGTGGCAGCCAGCAAGATATTCTTGAGACGTGCGCCAAAAGACTTCTCATCTATCGGATTAACCTTTAAACCATATTTTTTCTCTTCTATTTCTAGTATTCCGTTTAGAATTGAATATGTATTCTCCAAACTATAATACTTACCGCAGCTCAGATCCAAGTGGATGACGGGATATGCCGTCCACTCCTTCTCCATCTGTTCGATGGCAAGTCCCTTGAACAGTTCTTTCTTACCCTCGAAGTAAGCCTGGAGGTAGATACAAACAAGGATTTTCCGAATCGACGTGGGCGACTCAGAAAATGAAACTTGGCATAATGAGCCAGCTGATAGACGATAGCCGTCTTGTCAGCATAGAAGTAATTCCCCTTCACGATTTCGGAGAACGTTTGTATTCCCAAAGGATATCTCTTTGAAGCCATAATCTTACTCTTAATAATTAATGTACAAAGATACAGATAATATTCCAGAAAACAAGCGTTTTTCTGATTATTAACAATATATCACTGCAAAAATAGAACCGCAATTCAACAAAACATGCTGAAACGGGGCGGTAACTGCCTTAAAAAACGACCCGCACATTTGAGCATCGTTGAGAGGCTTGGTGGGGGACTGACGGTGCAAAAATACGAATAATCTTTGATTATACAAACTTTTTAGAAGGAAAATAGAAAAAGCAAAGTGGATTTCTTTGCTTTTTCTATTTTAAATCAAATATCTTCTATCTCACCAGATATTTCGCAACCAAATCTCTGAGCATCGTCTCCGGAAGATTCGACAATCCCGTCTCTTGAATCGTAGCATATTCGGGCTTGTTCTTTCCGATAATAAACTTACAGTCTCGCCCATCTATGCTTGCATACAAATGGAAGTTGCCTTTGTAAGCCTGCTCTATGCGAACATCAGTACAACTTTTGCCATCTATCTCAAAAGAAGCAGAACTGTTGTCTTTATCCTCCAACCCCCATGAAACGAGATGAGCATTTATCGCTGATTCTATGGAACTGATCCACCTATCATCGTTTTGTATGACGTATTCTCTGTGCCTTCTTCTTATCCTTTCTCATCAAATAAGGTGAAGGGGGTAGTTCTGGAAGCACATCATTTATGGCATCAATCTGCCCCACCACCTTCAACAAGAGAAGAAAAGTGGCAAGCGAAAGATTGCCCGCTGTTCCATTCTCAAACTTGTGAATGGTGGTCAAACCAAGCCCCGTAAGCTTGGCTACCTCTTTCTGGGTGAGATTGCATCTCATTCTATATTCCTTGAATCTCACTCCCAGCAAGCGTACCAACTCTGGAGTAGAATATTCATATAAATCTGCCATATTCTTTCATTTATTTATCTATCATTATAATGATATTTATCCATTATATCAGCCTTTATCTTCAATATACTGATATTTACGGATGCAAATATAACAAAAAGAAATGAGACGGACAAACTTTCAAGAGTTTTTTTCTAACTTTCTGTATTTTTCTGGAAAATGATGCGAGGAGCCGCTTACATTTCGATAGAAGTATCATCAAATCACCATAAAGCATTGTACAAAAACACAAAATTGTAGTCAACTACATATAGAAAAAATACGAATTCGCTTACTCAAAATAGTGCCCAAAAGTCATCCCATAAAATGGGCACTCGTTGCCCGCACTGTGGGCATCGAGTGCCCATCACTTGTTCTGTCGATGCCCATCACATGGTCTCTGCGTGCCCGTGTGACGGCACGCAGAGACCAGCCAATGTGCTTATTCCTAACTACAATTGTCAGTCTTCCAACTTATTCCTGGTTAATATTGACATACTAAATAAACTAGAAAGGTAGACACTATCAGTTTATAAACTGAAATAGTAGACATTATCAATTCTATAGAACTGAAATAGTAGACATTTCTTAGTTTTTACTCCTATTTTTCTAGACATAAATCCTCAAAAAAGGCTTTCTTGTAAGCGACTTACCTGAATTTTATGATACTTCTATTGAATTTATGATACTACTATGATACTTCTTTATAAAATAAACAGAAAAGTCTCATTTTCATAAACCATTATATATCAATCATGTACATCGGTTTTAGCCACAAATAATGAGACTTTGAGACTTTTTTCGAGAAAAACTTTTATGTGCACGAAAGAAAAGGAAAGAAAGAAAACGGTGATGATATAAAGAAAAAAAACAGCAATGGCTACTACTCCATTGCTGTTTTTTATATTATTGCACAATCTTGAAGCGGATACGCAAAGAATGCGCATGCTCATCCCAATTGGTACCAAGCAATACAAACTTGCCAATCTGAGCTGTTGAGCGGACATGCTTGCCAATACATGGACAAACATCATAATCGCCGATACGAACCAGACGCAAGGTTTCACTAGCATCATCAGGCAAACGATCGAGTTTCACCTCTGCTGGAATGTGGTCGCGATCCACAAACTCGTAAGTCACAGGCATATCAAGCTCTATCAGGCGATTCATCTCCGTCTCAATCTCCTTCTCCTCCTGGCGGGTAGGCTTGTGATCGACTACGAAGGTCATCTTACTCTTCTTGCGCTCAATATGTGCATTGCGGCTGCGCTCACAGCCAAACAGGCGAACCATCAACTGATTGAGCAGATGCTCAGCCGTATGAGCAGGAGGGAATTCCTCCTTATGATGCTCATTCAATATGATATCACTTTCCTCCATCTTGACATTGAATTTATAGATTCTTACTCCGTTAGCATCCATTAATATCGGGAATACTCCATCCCTCTTCAACTCTACCTTCTTCTTGCCTCCCGAGAACAGTTCAGTTACCAGAACCTCCTCTTCCGTGATCTGGAAAAAATCGAAAGCATGACCGGGGATGCATACCTGCAGCTGGCGAGCCTCCTGGGCAAAGTTGAGCACGATGAGCATCACCTCATTATCCTTCTTGCGAAGGAAGGCAAAATTGGTACGTGGATCAAAGCCCTCTGAACCCGGATTCACATACATCAGGTCGAAGGTATCACCTTCGCGAAGCGCCTTCTCCTCATTGGCAAGACGGAGAAGCTGGCGATAGGTAGCAGCCAGATATTTCTGCTCTGCAGTATATGCTTCCTCCTCACCTTCCTGATAAGCATGGGTCAGGGTCTCCGGACTCCAGTAGTCGAATATCGTAGTACGGCCATCTCTGCCGCTGAATCCTTCCTTGTCCATACCCATCTCGCCAAACTCCTGTCCGCTGTAAAGCATGAAAGGATTCTTCTGGAAGAAGAGACTCATGGCTGCTGCAGGAATCGCCTTCATGGCGCTACCGCAGAAGAAGTCGCTGGCTATGCGCTGCTCATCATGGTTCTCCAGGAAGTAGAGCATGTGATCGCGGATGTCATCCACCACCTGCCACTCGTGAGTGATACTGGCTGCCGGACGCTCACCACGAATCACGCCGCGAAGACAATCATACATGCCCACCTTGTCGTAGAGATAATCAAATCCCGCCTTCACGTAGTTGCGATACTGGTTAGGATCATATACCTCACCGATAACAATGATATGAGGAAACTTGGACTTCAGAATCGCCGTAGCGTATGACCAGAATGCCGTAGGCACCATCTCTGCCATGTCGCAGCGGAATCCATCTACACCCTTGCTTGCCCAGTAGAGCAGGATATCCGTCATCTTACCCCAGGTGCTTGGCACCGGCTCGTAGTGATAGCTTCTGCCACCTGCATCGCAGTAATCCACACCATAGTTGAGCTTCACGGTCTCATACCAGTCGTTGCAACCCGGGCGGTTGTCGAAACGGTCGTTTCCCGTAGCTCTTGCCGGACTCTCCTCGTATGGCTCATAGATTCTGGCATCCTTAGCATTATAAGCCTTGAACTCCGGTTTAGAGCGGCGAACTTCATTCAGGTCGAGATCGCCCCATGCATAATAGAAATTATTCTTCGTAGAGAAGTGCATATTGGTATCATCATCTTCTCCTAAATCTCGTACACCTGCCGGCTTGCAGATGGAATGATACTCACGAGCCACATGATTCGGCACAAAGTCCATGATGACCTTCATGCCAGCCTTGTGCGTACGCTCGATAAGACTCTCCCACTCCTTCATTCTCAGGCTGACATTCACTGCCAGATCCGGGTCGATGTCATAATAGTCGGTAATAGCGTATGGCGATCCTGCCTTGCCCTTTACCACCTCAGCATGCTGGGTAGGGATTCCATAAGATGAGTAGTTTGTCTGTGTAGCGTGACGAATCACACCTGTAAACCAGATATGAGTGAAACCCATGTCATGAATACGGGCCAACACCTCATCACTAAAGTTATTAAGCTTTCCGCAACCGTTTTCTTCAATGGTGCCATTCTCCTTACGAGTGGTATTCCTGTTACCAAACAATCGGGGTAGCACCTGATAAATAACTATTTTTTCCTTCATTTAGCGGTCGTTACTTAAATGATAAAACGCTTTACCCTCCCGGCAACGCCTTTGCCGGGAAGATAAAACGCTTGATTATTCTGATAGATGATTATGCAATACCGTGATTACCTACAGTCTTGTCGATGCGACCGATCATACCCTGCAAAGCCTTGCCAGGACCACACTCTGTGAAATCGTCAGCACCATCTGCAATCATTGCCTGAACAGAAGCTGTCCAACGTACTGAGCTTGTGAGCTGAGCGATAAGGTTCTGCTGAATCTCAGCAGGATCTGTATGAGGCTTGCCATCTACATTCTGATAAACAGGGCACTTAGGAGCTGAGAAAGCAGTCTTCTCGATAGCTGCCTGAAGTTCGTCCTTTGCTGGCTGCATCAATGGAGAGTGGAAAGCACCACCTACCTTCAATGGCAGGGCACGCTTGGCACCGGCAGCCTTCAACTGCTCGCAGGCAGCATTGATAGCATCAACATTACCAGAGATAACGAGCTGACCAGGGCAGTTGTAGTTGGCAGCAACTACAACGTTGCCCTCTGTGCTAACCTGAGCGCAGATTTCCTCAACCTTCTCATCAGGCAAACCGATGATGGCAGCCATAGTTCCAGGATTAGCCTCGCAGGCCTTCTGCATAGCGTTGGCACGTGCAGCCACCAGCTTCAAGCCATCCTCGAAGGCCATAGCACCTGCAGCTACCAAGCTGAGAACTCACCGAGAGAGTGACCAGCTACCATAGCAGGCTGGAACTCATCGCCCAGGCAAAGAGCAGAGATAACAGAGTGGAGGAATACTGCAGGCTGGGTAACCTTGGTTTCCTTCAACTGCTCATCTGTACCAGCGAACATGATATCAGTAATCTTAAAGCCGAGAATCTCATCAGCCTTATCGAAAAGTTCTTTTGCCAATGCGTTGTTGTCGTAGAGGTCCTTACCCATACCTACGAACTGAGAACCCTGACCAGGGAAAACAAATGCTTTCATTTTTATCTATTTTAAAAATTTATTATTAATAATTTCTTCTTTAAAAGCGAATTCCATGAATTCGGCTGCAAAGATACAATATTTTTCTGAGAATCGGGAGAGAATAAGCTAAAATAAAGTTATATATATACTAAATTACCATTCTATTATACGATTTTACCGAGCAAAAGCTTCGCAGAATACCTAGAAAACAAAAAAAATCCCTAATGCCTTTCGGCAAAAGGGATCTTTATATTAATTTGCTTTACAGTGCGAAAATTTTCGTACTTGTGTCGATTTGAGATTATATTATTGAGGATTACTCAGCTGCTGGAGCCTCTTCCTCAGCTACAGCCTCAGCTGGAGCCTCCTCAGCAGCAGGAGCTGCAACAGGAGCGTTCTCAGCAACAACGTTAACTGGAACCTTAACCTCAACCTCCTTGTGATAGTGTACAGTAGCCTCGTACTCGCCTACCTTCTTAGCATCCTTCATAGTGATGATCTTGCGATCAACCTCGATGCCCTTCTTAGCGAGCTCCTCTGCAACAGTTGCAGCGTTAACTGAACCGTAGAGCTGACCAGTAGCACTAACCTTAGCAGCGATAGTAAGAACGACGCCATTGAGAGCCTCGCCCTTCTTAACAGCCTCAGCCTTGATAGCCTCAAGCTTGTGAGCCTGCTGCTTCAAATCCTCAGCCAACTGCTTCTTAGCAGATGGAGAAGCGATAACAGCCTTACCTGTAGGGATAAGGAAGTTACGACCATAACCACTCTTTACATTTACGATATCGTTCTTGTATCCAAGACCGATAATATCTTGCTTCAAAATAATTTCCATTCTTCTTCTCCTCCTTAAATTACTTCATCAAATCGGTTACGTAAGGAAGCAAAGCGATCTGGCGAGCACGCTTAACAGCCTGTGCCACGCGGCGCTGATACTTCAAAGATGTACCTGTGATACGACGTGGAAGGATCTTACCCTGCTCGTTCAAGAACTTCTTCAAGAACTCTGGGTCCTTATAGTCGATGTACTTAATACCGCTCTTCTTGAAACGGCAATACTTCTTCTTCTTTGTGTCGATAGAAGGAGCGGTCAAATAACGGATTTCTGATTTCTGATCTGCCATGATTAAGCCTCCTCTTTTTTACCAAGCTTTGCACGACGCTTCTCTGCGTAAGCGGCAGCATACTTGTCAAGTTTAACAGTCATGTAACGAATTACTTTCTCGTCGCGGCGATAAGCTGTCTCGAGCTTAGCGATAACAGCTGGCTCAGCCTTGAACTCAACCAAGCTGTAGAAGCCTGATGTCTTCTTCTCGATGTTGTAAGCCAACTTCTTCAAACCCCAAGCCTCTTTGTTCAGAATCTCAGCACCATTATCGGTGAGTACCTTCTCGAACTTAGCGACCGTTTCCTTCATCTGTTCATCAGACAAAACGGGAGTCAAAATGAAAACGGTTTCGTATTGATTCATACTACTTTTGTAAATAATTAAAAAATTAATATTAAAATTCTCTTGCAAAACATAGAAATGTGTGCGTAAACACACCCCATTTCACGAATTGCGGTGCAAAATTACAACTTTTTCTTGAATTAACCAAATATTTTTTGTACTTTTGCAGAAAATAATTGTTAATTGTACGAAAATATGGATAAAAGACTCAAAAAATCGCTTCATACCCTCCCTTCCATGGGTATGACCTTCATCGTTTTGGGCGTTCTGCTGCTTGCGGCCAGCTTCGCCTTCGCCATCAAGAACAACATCATGCTGTTTGCAGGTCTGTTCTTCATCCTGGCTGGCATTGCCGGATTTGTCTATTCGCTGAAGAAGGGATAAGAAACGGAACCTGGACATGATGTTTCAGATAAGACGATTCAGAAATGAAAGAAAAAAAGGGATAGGTTTTCTGCAAACTTATCCCTTTTCTCTTTTTCCATAGATAGCTTTCTACTGCTTTATACAGTTTACTGCTTTTCTGTCAATCCATATTCCTAATCCATATCCGGCACGATGAGCTTGTAGCCCTTACCATGGATATTGATAATCTCAATCTGCGGATCTTCCTTCAGATGCTTGCGGAGTTTGGTGATATACACATCCATAGAGCGCGCATTGAAGTAGTTGTCGTCAATCCAGATGGTCTTCAATGCGAAATCACGCTGAAGAATCTCGTTGGCATGAGCACAGAGAAGAGCAAGAAGCTCATTCTCCTTGGTTGTCAGCTTGGTCTGCTCATCACCGATGGTAAGCAGCTGCTTCTGTGTATCGAAGGTAAACTTACCGATGTGGTACATGGTAGATTCCTTGGTCTTCTTGCCACGTACACGGCGAAGGATAGCCTCTACACGGAACACCAGCTCCTCCATAGAGAAAGGCTTGGTGATATAATCGTCAGCACCTATCTTGAAGCCTTCCAGAATATCCTCCTTCAAAGTCTTGGCAGTAAGGAATACGATTGGCAGATCTGCCGTCTGCTGGCGAATCTCCTGAGCCAGGGTAAAGCCATCCTTCTTAGGCATCATCACATCGAGTACGGCAATATCATACTTGTTCTTGGTGAACTCCTTGAAGCCTGCCTCACCGTCAGGGCACAATGTTGTAGCAAAGCCCTTGGTCTGCAGATACTCACGAAGCAACATACCCAAATTCTCATCATCCTCGCAAAGCAGGATTTTTACTGTCTCTTCCATATTCTTATTATTTTTACTTGTTAATATTCTATTTATCATTGTCTTTTAATCATGTATCACCGGCAGCTTGATGGTAAAGGTAGTACCCTTGCCCAATTCGCTGTCAACCTTGATTTCTCCACCATGCAATTCCACGATTTTCCTCACATAGGCGAGACCGAGGCCGAAGCCTTCACATCATGCACATTGCCCGTATGTACGCGGTAGAACTTGTCGAAGATCTTCTTCAGGTTCTCCTTCTTCATACCCAAACCCGTATCATTGATAGAGAGATAGAGATGATGCTCATCATTCCATGTCTTCATCGTGACAAACAGAGGCTCTTCGGGTTTACGGTACTTCACGGCATTGTCCATCAGATTGAAAATCACATTCTGGAAATGCACCTCATCCACATAGAGCGTAGAGTCTATCGCCTCGATATCCACGTAAATCTTTCCTCCCGTATGCTCTACGCGGAGGGCGAAAGAGTGAGCCGCATTCTCAACGATTTCATTCAGATCGAGCTCCTTCTTCTTGAACACTGCCTTCTTGCGGTCGAACATACTCATCTGCAATACCTTTTCTACCAGGAAGCGGAGGCGCTTCGATTCATCATCTATCACACCACCCAGATGCTTCTGCATCTGCTCGCTCTTGGAAACCGACGGGTCGTTGAGCATCTGTGCCGCCAGACTGATGCTGGCAATAGGCGTCTTCAACTCATGGGTCATATTGTTGATGAAGTCATTCTTGATCTCCGTATATCGCTTCTGCCGGAAGATGACCACGATGGTGAAGATAAAGGTAATGAGCAATACCAGCGTAAAGATGACACTAGGAATCATGAAGCGCACACTGGAGAAGATGTAGCTGTTCATATCTGGGAAGTGAACCTTTACGACTCCCATCTTCGACTGCGGGTCGTTGCGGAAGAGTACCTGAGAATAGCTGTATTCCTCACCCTCGTCGGTATAATCCGGGCAACGGTACACCTCCCTGCCATCCTGGGTTGTTACCGTAAAGTGATAAGGGATATTGATTCCATTGTTCATCATCTCTGCCTTGAGATCCTGATCCAACTGCTTGAAGTTGATTCGTTCCTTCAATGGTTTATCGGATGCCGAGTAGAGAATGGAATAAACCACTTCGTCGAGCAACGCTTTCTGATACACATAGCGATTCTTCACAATCTCCTGCAAGGACTTCTGAGTCTCATTAAGCGAATTCTTGTCGCTGCGCAGAATCATCGCCTCGGCTTGTTGGCAGGATTGGTTGCAATGGTCTTCAACTCGAAGGATGAATAGACCGTACCATCCTTACCTACCACAGAATACTGATGAGAGTGCTGGATGGTTCCATCCAGCTGACCGCTGCGGGTTCCCACAGAATCCTTCTTACTAGCCTTGCGTTCAGTCTCATTGACATCCTTTTCAAGATAGCGCAAAGTTTCATTCAGCTCCAAGTTTCTTGAAGCTTGATATAGGGCTCTGTTGACCGACTCGTCAAACTGTTCCTTCTTCATGTTCACCATTTCCTGGATGTAACTGAGCTGCAGGAATAGCAGCGCAAGGAACGAAAAGCCCATAATAACGGCTATGGTCCAAATCGTTTTCTTTTTCATAGGGGCAAAGATAGGAAATTTCTTAATTGGTTAACACAAAACAGTTAATTATTTCATTTCAATTTGCTCAAATTAACAAAAACAAACGGTTATAATTGCATATATAAAAATAAAAGAGAGCCGACATATCACATGCAGGCTCCCCATTGGTCATATCAACATAAAATTTTAATTTATATAAGAGAGATAATTCGAAGTTATATTTCAAACAACATTTTTATCATAAAGATGAAATATCTTTTCTACTCTATTCAGCCTCCTTAGCCAGTTCAGCCTCATGATCGGCAATCAGCTTGCTCTGGATATCGGTAGGAACCAACTCGTAGCTGGCAAACTTGGTGGTGAACGAAGCACGACCACCGGTAAGCGAGCTGAGGGAGATAGAATAGTTGGCAAGCTCCTTGAGTGGAATCTTGGCACTCAACTTCTGGTAACCTGCCTCAGAATCCATACCCATGATAAGGGCACGGCGTCCCTGAAGATCACTCATCACATCACCCATATAGTCGGCTGGCACGTAAACCTCCAAATCATAGATAGGCTCCAGAATCTTTGGACCTGCCTGCTTGAAGGCATCGCTGAAAGCACGACGGGCAGCCAGCATGAATGACAACTCATTGCTATCTACCGGGTGCATCTTGCCATCATATACGATAACTCGGACATCACGGGCGTAAGAACCTGTAAGAGGTCCATGCTCCATACAATCCATGATACCCTTCAGGATAGCCGGCATGAAACGGGCATCGATAGCTCCACCAACCACAGAGTTGAGGAATACCAACTTGCCACCCCACTCCAGGGAAACTTCTTCACGGCTCTTGATGTTCATCTTGAACTCCTGACCGTTGAAGGTGAATGATGTCGGATCTGGCATACCCTCTGCGTATGGCTCAACGATGAGGTGAACCTCACCAAACTGACCAGCACCACCACTCTGCTTCTTATGACGATAGTCGGCACGAGCCTTCTTGGTAATGGTCTCACGATATGGGATGCGAGGCTCCTCGAAGACTACATTGAGCTTTTCGTTGTTCTCCAGACGCCACTTCAATGTACGGAGGTGGAACTCACCCTGACCGCGTACGATCACCTGGCGCAACTCCTTGCTCTGATCCACAACCCATGTTGGGTCTTCCTGACGCATCTTGAGAAGAGCAGCCATCAGCTTCTCTGTATCCTGGGCATTGACAGCCTTGATGGCACGAGAGTACTTAGGATTAGGATACTTGATGAAATCGAAGCGCCACTCAGCACCCTTTCCATTCAAGGTATTGCCCGTCTTCACGTCCTTCATCTTCACGGTACAACCGATATCACCGGCATTCAACTGATCTACAGGCACACGGTTGGCACCCGCACAGGCATAAATCTGTCCGATACGCTCCTTGGAACCACGGTCAGAATTGGTCAGGTCGTCACCACTCTTGATAGAACCACTCATCACCTTGAAGTAACTTACCTCACCGATATGTGGTTCCAAGCCTGTCTTGAAGAAGTAAACACTCTCAGGACCATTGGTATCAGGAGTAATTTCCTCACCACGGGTATTATACACCTTAGGCATCTCGCTTACGAAAGGAACAACGTTGCCCAAGAACTCCATCAGGCGGTGAACACCCATAGACTTGCCTGCGCAAACGCAGAATACAGGGAAGATGCTGCGAGTTACCAATCCCTTGCGGATACCCTCACGAAGTTCATCCTCTGTCAAGCTTTCACTCTCGAAGAATTTCTCCATCAAGCCCTCGTCGTTTTCGGCAGCAGCCTCAACGAGTGCAGCATGAAGTTCCATTGCCTTGTCCATTTCCTCCTCAGGAATATCCTCGATGATAGGAGCACCGCCTTCTGGTTTCCAGGAATATTTTTTCATCAATAACACGTCAATGAGAGCATTGAAGCCAGGACCTGTCTCGATAGGATATTGTATCTGCACACACTTAGAACCATAAATGTCCTTCATGGTGGCAATGAGGTTGTCAAAATCGCACTTGTCTGAGTCAAGCTGGTTAACGAGGAAAATAACAGGCTTGTTCAACTTCTCTGTATAACGGAAGTTGTTCTGGGTGCCTACCTCTGGACCATACTGACCATTGATAAGGATGACTGCCTGATCGGTAACATTGAGTGATGTAATGGCACCACCTACGAAATCATCGCTACCAGGGCAATCTATAATGTTAAGCTTCTTATTGTTCCACTCCACATGAAAAACGGTAGGGAACACTGAGTAGCCATACTCCAACTCTACTGGGAAGTAGTCGCTCACCGTATTCTTCGCTTCTACAGAGCCTCTACGCTTGATAACGCCTGCTTCAAATAACATACTCTCGGCAAGTGTAGTCTTGCCGCTACCCGCACTGCCCAGCAATGCAATGTTTTTAATCTCATTAGTCTGATATACTCTCATGACGCTTATAGATTTTTAAGGGTTATACTTAAAATTGCTAGTTATTCGACAGTCCAATCATACGATTTTTCTGTTTCGTGCTACTAAATTACACATTTTTCGGCAATCCTGCAAATTTTTTCACAAAAAACTTGCTCTAAATTAAATTATATTAGTAATTTTGCATCTTGTTAAGACATATTTCTAGGCTTATACCTTATTATATATAGAAAAAGATAAGACTAAAGCCAGAAATGCCGATTAGGAATTCAGACTTAAAAAACATGGCAGGACTATACATACATATCCCATTCTGTGAGAGCCGCTGCATCTACTGCGGTTTCTACAGCACCACATCCCTCAGCATGCGGGATGATTACGTTGATGCTCTGTGCAAGGAAATGAAGATGCGCCCCTTCAAAACGGCAACTGATTACGATTACAGTTTAAGAACCATCTACCTGGGGGGTGGAACTCCCAGCCAGCTTACCCACGATCAGCTCATCCACCTTTTCGAAGGTATCAAGAAGGCTTATTTTCCTCCAGATCATCCGGAAGAAGAATTCTCTAAAATGGAAATCACGATGGAATGCAACCCCGATGATGTCTCAGAAGAATTCTGCAAGACTCTCCTGCAGCTGCCCGTAAACAGGGTAAGCATGGGAGCACAGACTTTCTCAGACCATCGCCTGGGCTTTCTTCACCGCCGCCACAAGGCTGCAGATGTCAAGGCTGCCATCAAAAGGTTGCGTGGCATCGACATCCATAACATCAGCATCGACCTGATGTTCGGATTTCCTGGCGAAACTCTGGAAGACTGGAAAAAAGACATTGATGAAGCCATCAAACTGGAGGTAGAACACATCTCTGCCTACAGCTTGATGTACGAAGAAGGAACGACTCTCTACAGAATGCTGAAACGGGGAAAGATTGAGGAAATCGATGAGGAAACCAGCCGACAGATGTATGAGCTACTCATCACCCAACTCACCTCTGCCGGTTACGAGCATTACGAAATCAGCAACTTTGCCAAGCCAGGCTACCGATCACGCCACAACAGCAGCTATTGGCATGAAGTGCCCTATATCGGAATAGGTGCAGCCGCCCACTCCTACAGACGAGAGACTAAAAGAGGTGAAGAAAACAAGATTGAAGCCACCAGAAGCTGGAATGTGGACAATATCAGGGAATACATCGCTTCCATCCAAAAGGGAGAATTGCCTAGTGAAACCGAATCCCTGGATCTTTCTACAAGATACAATGACCTTATCACCACGGCATTACGGACAAGCGATGGTATTGATATAGAAAAGATGGAAAAGGAGTTTGGTGACCAATTAGCTTCACAGATGATGCAGGAAGCTGAGAAGCATATTCATAGAGGACTCATGAAGATAAGCAACGGGAAGCTATCACTTACCCATGAAGGTCTCTATATATCAGATGACATCATGAGCGACTTTATGATCGTATAAAAATACATCATCACATAAAAAATGGAGCCTTAATTCCAAGGCTCCATTTTATCCAGACCATATTTCTTATATCTTTCGTAGTAATACTGTTTAATTTGCTCAATTGCCTGAATGGTTGACTTCTTTTTCTGAAAAAAAGGCTTTACCATCTGCAAAAGAACAAACAGTACCACCACTATCAATAAAATAATGGCCCAAGACAGCACCTCACTCTTCAGATTGACATGAGGCTGAATGAGAATACCTGCAGCCACGGGAAGGATATAACACACCCAATCCATAGGCGTATCTAATTTCGTTGATTCCAGGTATTCCTGCCGCAGGTTGCCAGGAGCATTCAAAAGCATTCTCTTGCTGTGTGCGCTCCAATACTCTTCAAATTCTTTTTCCATTAACTTTTATTACTCCTCTTATTTAGGTACCAGTCTAATAGGCTATCTACAGACATCACCTATTCTCTTATACTCTTATTTATTATAACAATTTACTATTGTAGTCTTGCATTTCATGCAATTCGTCGACAAAGATACTACATTTATCTGTAATCCGCAAATATTTATCTCCAAGCATCAGTTTCTTAACTATATTTCACTAAAATATTTTTTTAAAGCCGTTTTTAAAACAAGATACGCTATTTAGTATCGAAAAAAAGACTACAGCCAAAAAGAAAAGCATATTCCCCCTGTACACACCAAATAAAAGGGCAATACTCATAGAAGCATTGCCCTTTTTAAATACTATGTATTTATTATTTGATGTATTTTTTATCTCTCACCCAATGGAGTATAATCCAACTCACCCAAAATATTCTTGTAAGCAGGACGGATGATGCGGCGACCCTCGAAGTTGAGTTCTTCGATGCGATGGGCAGTCCAACCCACGATACGCGCCATAGCAAAAATAGGGGTATAAATCTCCTGTGGAAGACCAATCATCTCATAGATGAAACCGCTATAGAAGTCGAGGTTGGCACAGGCAGGCTTGCTGCCGCCACGATGCTCCTGCAGGCACTTGATACCCTCCTGCTCAATAAGCTTCAGAAAGTTGTACTCATCCTCCCTACCCTTCTCCTTGGCAAGCTCGCCAGCCAGGCGCTTCAACTCTACGGCACGAGGATCGCTCAAGGTATAAACCGCATGGCCGATACCATAGATAAGACCCGTCTTATCATAAGCCTCCTTGTTGAGCATGCGCTTCAGGTAGATATCGAGTTCGTTGACATTGGTCCAATCCTTGATAGCCTCCTTCAGATGATGGAACATATTGATAACCTTGATGTTGGCACCACCATGAAGAGGACCCTTCAAGCTACCGATACCGGCAGCGATGGAGCTGTAGGTATCCGTGCGGGTAGAAGAAGTAACACGCACCGTAAAGGTAGAGTTGTTACCACCACCATGCTCTGCCTGGATGATGAGGAGCAGATCGAGCATACGCGCATCCAACTCTGAGTAGTTCTCGTGCTTCATCATATAGAGGAAGTTCTCTGCGATAGAGAGATTCTCGCGTGGATGACGAATGTGCAAGCTTCTGCCCTGTACAGAGTGACGATAGATGTTGTATGCATAGGCGATGATCGTTGGGAACTTCGCAATCAGCTCCACACTCTGACGCATCAGGTTGTCGCGGCTGATATCGTCAGGGTTCGGATCGAAGGTGTACATTTCGAGCACGCAACGAGCCAGGATGTTCATGATGTTAGAACCCTCCAGCTCGATGATGTGAGTAATGGTACGGTGGTCGAGCGGCATGTTGTCGTTCAGGAGTTCCTTGAAAGCCTCCAACTCCTCCTTATCCGGCAGCTGACCGGAAAGGAGCAGGAAGGCAACCTCCTCGAAACCGAATCGTTTCTCCTTCAAGAGAGGAGTAACGAGGTCGTCAAGCTCGTAGCCACGATAATAGAGCTTACCCTCGGTAGGCTTCAGCTTGCCATTCTCATCGCGCTCGTAACCCACAACGTTACCGATGTTGGTCAATCCTACCAGCACACCAGAGCCATCCTCATTACGAAGTCCACGCTTTACATTGAACTTGGTGAATGCATCCTTATCAATCTTACATGAGTTCTTTACCTCATCACTTAGTTTATATATTAAATATTCTTTATTCATAACTGTTACTTTTTAGCTGCAAAGTTCAATGCAGAACCAGCCTTGAACCATGCAATCTGTGTATCATTATAAGTATGCTCTACCTCGAAACTATCCTCAGATCCATCCTTGTGCTTCAAGGTGACGGTGAGTTTAGAACCTGGAGCAAACTCCTTCAAACCGGTGAGTGAGATGCGGTCGTCTTCCTGTACCTTATTATAATCATCCTTATTGCAGAATGTAAGGGCGAGCATACCCTGCTTCTTCAGGTTGGTTTCGTGGATACGGGCGAAACTCTTGGCAAGAATCACCTTCACGTTCAGGAAACGAGGCTCCATGGCTGCATGCTCACGAGATGAGCCTTCACCGTAGTTATCCTCAGCCACCACGATGCTGCTGATGCCCTGCGCCTTGTAAGCCTTGGCTGCGGTAGAAACCTCCACATACTTGCCATCCAACTGGTTCTTCACCTTGTTGCTCTCGCCATTGAAGGCGTTGACGGCACCCATCAGCAGGTTATCAGAGATATTCTGAAGATGTCCGCGGAACTTCAACCATGGACCAGCCATTGAGATATGGTCGGTGGTACACTTGCCCTCGGTCTTGATGAGGAGAGGCATATCTACCAGGTCCTTTCCATCCCAAGGAGCGAATGGAGCCAATTTCTGCAGGCGGTTGCTATCTGGAGCAATTACCACCTCAATATTAGCATTTGCTTCGCTAGGAGCGATGAAGCCCTTGTCTTCTACAGCAAATCCCTTAGGAGGGAAGGTGAAACCAGCAGGCGCATCGAGCTTCACGCTATTGCCATCCTTATCTAATAAGGTATCGGTGGCTGGATTGAAATCCAGGCGGCCGGCAATGGTGAGTGCCACGGTGAGCTCAGGGCTACCGATGAAGGCAAATGTATTAGGGTTGCCATCAGCACGACGGCGGAAGTTTCTATTGAAAGAGGTAACGATGGCATTCTTGCGGGTGTTGTCATCAGTGTGACGCTTCCACTGTCCGATGCAAGGGCCGCAGGCATTGGTCATGATCAAGGCACCAATCTTCTTGAAGTCATCGAGGATACCATCACGCTCGGCAGTATAGCGAATCTGCTCAGAACCAGGGTTGATGATGAGCTGTCCCTTTACCTGGATGCCCTTCTCGTAAGCCTGGCGTGCCACACTTGCCGCACGGGCCAAATCCTGATAGGAAGAGTTGGTACAGCTTCCTACCAATCCAACTTCTACCACCATAGGATAATCATTAGCAGGACCCTTCGCCTTCATGTGAGAGATAGGGGTTGCCGCATCTGGAGTAAACGGACCATTGAGATGTGGCTCGACCTTAGAGAGGTCGATTTCTACAATCTGGTCGTAGAAGGCAGATGGATTGGCAAGCACCTCGTCATCAGCACGAAGTTCGGCAGCGTTCTTCTGGGCAAGAGAAGCAATCTCCTCACGACCCGTCTTGCGGAGATATTCGCTGGCATTCTGGTCGAATGGGAAGATAGAGCAGGTAGCACCCAGCTCTGCACCCATGTTACAGATGGTAGCCTTACCCGTGGTAGAGATGCCGTCGAGGCCATCGCCAAAGTATTCGAGGATGGCATTGGTACCACCCTTCACAGTGAGAATGCCCAAGATTTCGAGAATCACATCCTTTGGAGTAGCCCAGCCAGAGAGCTTACCCGTGAGATGCACACCGATGAGGCGAGGCATCTTGAGTTCCCAAGGCTGACCTGTAAGTACATCCACGGCATCAGCGCCACCGACACCCACAGCTACCATACCGAGACCACCGGCATTTGGAGTATGGGAATCTGTACCCACCATCATACCGCCTGGGAAGGCATAGTTCTCGAGTACCACCTGGTGGATGATACCAGCTCCTGGTCCCCAGAACCCGATGTGATATTTCTGAGATACCGACTTCAAGAAATCATATACCTCCTTGTTGGTCTTACATGCTTCAGGAAGGTCTTGAGTAGCACCCACGTCTGCACGAATCAAGTGATCGCAATGTACTGAAGCAGGAACAGCCACTTTATCCTTACCTGCGTTCATAAACTGCAAGAGCGCCATCTGAGCGGTAGCATCCTGCATCGCCACGCGGTTAGGTCGGAAATCCACATATTCTATACCTCTTTTATATGGGCGCAACTCAGCAGGGTCGAAAAGATGCGCAAAAAGCACCTTCTCGGCATAAGTGAGAGGTCGTTTCACAGTAGCCTTAGCCTGTTTTACACTTTCCGAATACGAAGCATAAAAGCTTCTCAGCATTTCAATGTCCAGTATCATCTTATTCACTAATTATTTGATTAACTATACATTCGTGTGCGCACACCATACAACAGCATAATACGCACTACCGAACTTTTTTGTTTGCAAATATACGACTTTTTCTGCAAATAGTAGCACATTTTATTGAAAATTTATCATTTTGCTAGCATTTTTCTTGATTCTTGATGAATTTGTTGCATATTTATACGAAAGATTGCTGTTTTTCCACTATAAATAAAGAATTCAAAGTAAAAACATCAGAAAAGCAAGAAAACAATAGTAAAAGCAGAAGAAAATCAGAAAACAATCGCAGAAGAAAAAGAAAAACGATAAAACATTTGGCGCTATACACATTATTTATTATCTTTGCAGATGTTATGAGAATAGACATTATTACAGTATTACCAGAGATGCTGGAGGGATTCTTCAATGAATCCATCCTGGCACGTGCGCAGAAGAAGGGCCTCGCAGAGATCCATCTCCACAACTTGCGCGACTATACATTAGATAAATGGAAACGAGTGGACGACTATCCATACGGAGGAAGCGCCGGAATGGTGATGCAATGCGAACCAATAGACCGATGCATCACTGCCCTGAAGGCAGAGCGTGACTACGATGACGTCATCTATGTATCTCCGGATGGCGAGACCTTCAACCAGAAGATAGCCAACGAAATGTCGCTGGGTGGAAACCTCATCATCCTCTGCGGTCACTACAAGGGAATCGACCAGCGCGTGCGCGACCATCTTATTACCAGAGAAATCAGCGTAGGTGATTATGTGCTCACGGGCGGCGAACTGGCAGCAGCTATTATTTCAGATGCGGTAATCCGCCTCGTACCAGGAGTCATCAGCGATGAACAGAGTGCCCTCTCCGACTGCTTCCAAGACGACATTCTTTCTGCTCCTATCTACACCCGTCCTTCAGACTACAAGGGTTGGAAGGTTCCTGAAATCCTGCTTAGCGGCAATGAAGCAAAAATCCGCCAGTGGGAATTTGACCAGGCAATGGAACGAACCAAGCGATTAAGACCCGACTTGCTTAAAGAATAATAGGCTAATAGGCAGAAGCCAATCTGCAGGATGGGCATATATAAAAGATAAGTACATATATTAAGGGGAGTATATATAAGGTGAACATATATACAAGAATAGCCTGTTCTCAAAACACGACTTTTTGTTTTGAGAACAGGCTGTTTTATAATGAGAATTTCAAACTAGGAATCTATGACGCAAACTTCATCATAGGAATTTCTCACAAAACTTTTCTCCCAGCATAAATCCTTCTTCATAGAGACGCTCTAATTTATCCGTATCCTTTTCTATGCGCCCTACTTCCATTGGACGAATCGGACGGATACAAGTTATTTTGCCAGCAGCCTCCAAATCATCAATCAGTTGAATCTGCTCATTATAAACCTTATGCCGATGACTCAAGACCACTCGCAGGCGCGGATAGTTCTTATATAAATAAGGTAGCTTTCTATCTTTGCCAGTATCTCTCCAACCTTTGTTGCGGGTCAAGACAACCACATTGTGCTCATAACCTTTGTCTATAGCTCTCATCACGGGAATACTGTCTGATATTCCACCATCGAGCATTGGGATACCATCCACATCCACGATTTTACTCACGTATGGCAAACTGCTGGAAGCCCGTACAATATCGAGGGCACGCTGCCGATCATGATTTTCCGAAAGATACATAGGCTTGCCCGTAAGACAATTCGTGGTAACCATCTCGAATCGGTCGGCATATTTAAAATAGGTATCAAAATCGTAAGGAAGCAACAGATTCGGAAACTTATCGTAAAGCAACTCACGGTCGAAAATACACCCTTGCGTTACCAGATGTCGGATGCCGATATACTGATACCTCGCCAAATAATCGATATTTGAGATACGGGCACGACGCGGCTGGCGACTGATGTACGACATACCATTACATGCACCTGCCGACACCGCCACCGTATATGGGAAATAAACATCATGCTTCATAAAAGCATCAAGTACGCCACTGGTAAAGACGCCACGCATACCTCCACCTTCCAAGACCAAACCAGTTTTTTCCAAATTCAACTTCATAACCTTTATTCTTCCACTGTTTTTTGATTGCATTACACTAATCAAGATTCATACTCTTACAGATTATCACTCTCTGCATTACTAACGATTTGCACTCTGAGAAAACTCATTTTCTTACATTTTGTCCCTCAAAAAGAGCATTTTTATATTAATTATTTATAAATTCGCTAGTTTTTTCTATTTTTGATTGCAAAGATAATACATTTTTGCGAAATAATTGCTAACTTTGCAGCAAAATAAAGTAAAATTCTAAAAATATGTTTAGCAAGGACACTTATATCAGCCGCAGACAAGAGCTTAAGAAGCTCGTCAAAAGCGGCGTCATCATTCTTTTCGGAAACAACAATTCACCTTGTAATTTCCCTAATAACGGATATTACCCATTCCGCCAGGACTCAACATTCCTGTACTATTTCGGTTTGCAGCGAGACGGTTTGGTTGGTGTAATTGACATAGATAACGACATCGAAACTTTAATCGGTGATGATATCGACTTGGTAGATATCGTATGGTACGGAAGCGTAGATAGCGTCCACAATCTCGCAGAGCAGGTGGGCGTACATAATTCTGCACCAATGAAGAGTCTGAAGACCATCTGCAATGATGCTATGGCGAAGAAACGCAAGATTCACTTCTTGCCACCTTACCGCTATGATATCAAGCTTCAGGTATTTGACCTCCTTGGAATTCATCCAAACCAGCAGAAAGAGGAAGCCAGCATGGATCTCATCAAGGCGGTTGTCAAGATGCGTTCTACCAAGACTCCTGAGGAAATTGAGGAATTGGAGCGTGCTTCTGTTATCGGATATAAGATGCACACTACTGCTATGAAGCTCGTCCGCCCCGGAATCACAGAAAAATATGTAGCAGGACAGGTAAGCGGAATTGCTCACTCTTATGGAGCAATGGTTAGTTTCCCTACTATCTTCAGCCAGCATGGAGAGATTCAGCATGGTTATCCATCTATGAATCTGCTCGAGAAAGGAAGACTGGCACTTTGTGATGCAGGTGCAGAGACTATGAACAATTACTGTTCAGACCATACTCGTACAATGCCAGTCAGCGGTAAGTTCAGCCAGCGCCAACTGGAAATCTACTCTATCGTAGAGGCTTGTCACGACTACGCTCTGGAAGTTGCAAAGCCAGGTGTGAAGTGGGCTGATGTCCACTTTGCCGTATGCCGCTTGCTCTTCGACCGTATGAAAGAGTTAGGTCTTGCCAAAGGTGATACAGAAGAGGCTGTACGTGCTGGTGCCCACGCTATGTTCCTGCCTCACGGATTGGGACACATGATGGGTATGGATGTTCACGATATGGAGAACCTCGACCAGATAAACGTTGGCTTTGATGATGAAGTTCGCCCTAACCTGGAACAGTTTGGTACAAACTGCCTGCGTATGGGCCGTCGCCTTGAAGAAGGCTTCGTAGTAACAGATGAGCCAGGTGTTTACTTCATTCCAGCTCTCATCGACGAATGGAAAGCTTCAGGTCATTGTGCAGAGTTCCTCAACTTCGATAAGATTGAGACCTACAAAGACTTCGGAGGTATCCGCATCGAGGATGATGTACTCATCACCAAGGATGGTTGCCGATTCCTCGGAACCGACCGTATACCTTACCATCCAAAGGATGTAGAGGAGTATATGGCTGCCCACAGAGGAGAGATTCTTTAAATAGAAAAATCCATTCAAGCAAATGAACGAAGAACCCTCAAGGTTTTCAATACTTGAGGATTCTTCATAGAGAGATATAAGTATAGAATAACATTATTAATTTAAGAGAAAAATTTCATGAAGAAATCAATGATCGTTGCAGCTATGTTGGCCATGGTTGCCACTGGCGCAAATGCGAAATCAGCAACTGATTCTGCAACTATTGCAAAGAACAAGCCTGTATTCACTGTAGTGAAACAGAATCCTATTACAAGCATCAAGGACCAGAACCGCAGCGGTACGTGCTGGGCTTACTCTACACTCAGCTACTTCGAAAGCGAGATTCTGAAGCATACAGGTAAAACCTACGACCTCAGCGAGATGTTCGTAGCTAACAAGACTTATATGGACCGCGCCACTTTGGCTGTAAGAATGCACGGTGACGTAAGCTTCTCTCAGGGCGGTAGCGCATACGATGTACTTTATGCTTTGCAGCACTACGGAATCGTACCGGAGGGCGCAATGCCAGCTCCTGGTACTTTGACAGGCGACTCACTCGCTAACTTCGGTGAATTCTTCGACGTAATGACTCCATACGTAGAGGCTGTAGCCAAGAGCAATGCAAAGAAGATTTCTTCTGCCTGGAAGAGCGGTCTTCAGGGTATCATCGACTCATATATCGGCAAGACTCCAGAGAAGTTCACATACCAGGGCAAGCAGTATACTCCACAGTCATTCTGCCAGAGCCTCGGCTTGAACCTCGATGATTATGTTACCATCACCAGCTACACTCACCACCCAATGTGGAGCAAGTTTGCTGTTGAGGTACAGGACAACTGGCGTTGGCCTTTGAGCTACAACGTACCAATGGATGACCTTTGCAAGATCATCGACAACGCTATCAACAATGGCTACACTGTAGCTTGGGGTGGCGACGTAACAGAGGACGGTTTCACTCGTAAGGGTCTCGGTATCGCATACGACGTCAAGAAGGTTCGTTCTATGGCAGGTACAGACGCAGACCACTGGTTCAAACTCTCTAAGGACGAGAAGAAGGAGAAGTTCGATTCACTTGGTGTAAACGCACCAGAAGTTGTTCCTACTCAGGCTATGCGCCAGGAAGCTTTCGACAACTGGGAGACTACAGATGACCATGGTATGCACATCTATGGTATCGCTAAGGACCAGAACGGCAAGGAGTACTATATGGTAAAGAACTCATGGGGTGAGTATGGTGACTACAAGGGAACATGGTATATGACCAAGGCTTTCGTAGCTTACAAGACAATGGACTTCATGGTAAACAAGAATGCCATTCCTAAGGATATCCGCAAGAAGCTCGGCATCTAATTTATTCAAAATAAACATAACCAAAGGCAGCAAACAGTAGAGTTTGCTGCCTTTTTGTTTACCTGCAAGTATTATTTTTACTTAAATCTAGGTATTTTTAAATAAAATACTTCATAAACATTTTCGATTGTCACTTTATTTTCGTAACTTTGGGGGCAGAAATAAAAAATAATTAAAATGCATTTTAAATGGAATTACGAAGAACCGACACCAGAGCTGGAGAAATCGGCTAAAGAACTAGCCGACAAACTCAGTATCAGCCCTATCCTAGCCAAGCTTCTCATCCATAGAGGCATTACGACAGAATCTGCAGCCAAGCGGTTTTTCCGCCCCCAGCTGTCTGATCTCATCAATCCATTCCTGATGAAGGATATGGATATCGCTGTTGATCGCCTCAACGATGCTATGGGAAGAAAGGAGCGCATCCTGGTCTATGGAGACTATGATGTGGATGGATGCACGGCTGTAGCATTGGTGTACAAGTTTCTGCAACAGTTTTATTCCAACATTGATTACTACATACCAGACCGATACGACGAAGGCTATGGAGTAAGCAAAAAGGGAATAGACTTTGCGCACGAAACAGGTGTAAAACTCATCATTATCCTGGATTGCGGCATCAAAGCTATCCAGGAGATAGAATATGCCAAGAGTCTTGGCATAGATTTCATCATCTGCGACCATCATGTCCCTGACGACGTGATGCCACCAGCTGTGGCCATACTTAACCCCAAACGCCCGGATGATCCGTTCCCATTCAAACATCTCTGCGGTTGTGGCGTAGGATTCAAGTTTATGCAGGCTTTTGCCAAGAACAACAACATTCCTTTCTCACGCCTCATCCCATTACTCGACTTCTGTGCCGTGAGCATTGCTGCCGACATAGTGCCTGTAGTGGATGAAAACCGAATCCTTGCCTTCCACGGACTCAAACTTCTCAATACCAATCCAAGTATTGGACTCAAGGCGATTATCGATATCTGCGGACTCAACGGAAGAGAGCTGTCTATGAGTGACATCGTCTTCAAGCTAGGACCACGCATCAATGCATCAGGACGTATGGAGAACGGTAAGGAAAGCGTAGATCTGCTGGTAGAGCGAGACTTCGGTCAGGCTCTGAAAATGGCAAAGCACATCAATGAGTACAACGAGCAGCGCAAGGATATAGACAAGCAGATGACAGAAGAAGCCAATCTAATCGTGTCACGACTGGAGACACAGAAACACAACTCCAGCATCGTACTCTATGATGAAGGTTGGAAAAAGGGAGTCATCGGCATCGTTGCATCCCGACTTACGGAAATCTACTTCCGTCCTACCGTAGTATTGACCCGTGACGGAGACCTTGCAACAGGTTCGGCTCGCAGCGTTACAGGATTCGATGTATATTCTGCCATCAAGAGTTGCCGCGACCTGCTTATCAACTTTGGAGGTCACACCTATGCCTGCGGACTTACGATGAAATGGGAAAACGTGAAGGAGTTTAGAGACAGATTCCACCAGTACGTGGCAGAACATATCGCTCCCGAACAGACGGAAGCGATGCTCAACATAGATGCGATGATAGACTTCAAGGACATAACGAAGCAGCTGCACTCAGATTTAAAGAAGTTCTCACCTTTTGGTCCATGCAATAGCAAACCCGTATTCTGCACGCAGAACGTATATGATTACGGCACCAGCAAGGTGGTGGGCAGAGAGCAAGAGCATATCAAACTTGAACTGGTAGATTCTAAGTCGAGTACCGTAATGAACGGAATTGCCTTCGGGCAAAGCGCGGCAGCCCGATACATCAAAAGCCGCCGCAGTTTCGACATTGCATACACCATTGAGGACAATATTTTCAAGAAGAATCAAGTCCAACTTCAAATAGAGGCTATCAGGCCAAATGACTAAGAAAAAATGGCAGATCAATTTCAACTTATTCTGCAAAAGTATTGGGGGTATCCTGATTTCCGAGGCATTCAACGCAATATCATCGAAAGCATTGCCTGCGGACGGGATACCCTCGGTCTTATGCCGACAGGTGGCGGCAAATCCATCACATTCCAGGTGCCTGCCTTGGTCAAGGAAGGTGTATGTATCGTCATCACCCCTCTCATCGCCCTGATGAAAGACCAGGTACAGCATCTTAGAGAACGAGGTATACTGGCTGATGCCATCTATGCAGACAAATCGAGAAACGAAATTCTTCAGACGCTCGACAACTGTATCTTCGGGGGCGTAAAGATTCTCTACGTTTCACCAGAACGACTCGCATCAGAACTCTTTCAGACCAAGCTCAAACACATCCATGTAAGTTTCATCACAGTAGATGAAGCCCATTGTATCAGCCAATGGGGCTACGATTTCCGCCCTTCTTACCTGCAGATAGCCAAAATCAGGGAAATGATTCCCCAGGTACCTATCCTTGCTCTTACAGCGACTGCGACTCCAGAAGTAGTGGATGATATACAGGAAAGACTCCATTTTGCAGAAAAGAATGTGTTTAAGATGAGCTTCGAACGCAAGAACCTCGCTTATGTTGTACGCAACACTTCCAATAAGCAGGGTGAAATGGTGCATATCCTGCAAAGCGTGAAAGGCTCAGCCATAGTCTATGCCCGAAGTAGAAAACGCACCAAGGAAATGGCTGAACTATTGTCTAAGAAAGGTATTTCCGCCACCTTTTATCACGCCGGACTCGCTCCTGATGAGAAGGATGTGCGACAGAAAGCCTGGCAGGCAGACGAAGTAAGGGTGATGTGCGCCACAAACGCCTTTGGAATGGGAATAGACAAACCCGATGTGAGGATGGTGATTCACATAGACTGTCCCGATTCACTTGAGGCTTACTTCCAGGAGGCTGGACGTGCCGGAAGAGATGGGGAGAAATCCTATGCAGTACTGCTTTTTGACAGAAGCGACGAGTCGAAACTCAAGAAACGAATAGATGATACCTTTCCACCTAAAGAAATGATACAGGACGTTTACGAACATCTTGCCTACTTCTACCAGATAGGTGTAGGTAGCGGATGTGGCAAGACCTTCGAGTTTGACATCGATAAATTCTGCATCACCTACAAGTTTTTCCCCACCAAAGTAGATTCGGCACTCAGGATTCTTGAACGAAGCGGCTATCTGCACTACGAGGACGATCCAGACGGTAAAGCCCGCGTTATGTTTCTCCTGGGCAGAAACGAACTTTACATACTCGATCAGCTTCCTCCTACACAGGAGGCGGTCATCACAGCATTACTGCGCAGCTACGGCAGTCTGTTTGTGAATCTTACCTTCATAGACGAGCATCTTATTGCCCGCCAGGCGGAATTAAACATCCAGCAGGTATATTTTGCATTAAAGAACCTGGCAGCCCGCCACATCATCAAATTCATCCCCCGCCGCAAGATACCTTTCATCAGCTATACACGCGACCGAGTAGATGGCAACAAGGTACAGATTCCGCAAGAGGTATGGGAAGGCCGAAGAGAGCAATATATGAAGCGTATTCAAAGCATGCTGCAATATGCCAAAAATGATGAGATATGCCGCTCACGCCAGTTGCTCGCCTATTTTGGTGAACATAATGAAACGAAATGCCAGCAGTGTGATGTTTGCCTGGCGAAGGAAACGGAAGAGAAAGAAAAGGAATTCCGCAGAAAGATTGCAGAAGAAGAAATCATCATAGAAGACCTCAAAGTCATAGAAAAACGAAAGGATGATTGAAAAGATAAAAGGATGATTGAAAGCCGAAAGGATGATTGGAAAAGCAACCTCCTTTCGGCTTTATCATATACGTAAAAGGGAGCGACCCATCGCGGACCGCTCCCTTTATAACATTATGTACGAGAAAAAAATTAATTATTCTCAGGACGAAGCTTACGTACAGTAACACCAGCCTGCCACATCTCCTTGTTGCGCATAGCCTCGAGTTCTGCGTTCAACTTCTCACGGTAATCAGCCTGAGAGTTCTTGTCGATAGAAATCTGAGCCTCATTACCAGTCTTAACAGAGTAATACAACCATTCCATAACAGGCTTGATAGCCTCACGGAAACGAGGAGCCCAATCAAGAGCACCACGCTGAGCTGTTGTAGAACAGTTAGCATACATCCAATCCATACCCTTAGCACCGAAGAGAGGGCCAAGGCTCTGAGTCAACTCCTCAACAGTCTCGTTGAATGCCTCAGATGGAGAGTGACCGTTCTCACGGAGTACATCGTACTGAGCCTCCAAGAGACCCTCGATAGCACCCATCAAAGAACCACGCTCACCAGTAAGGTCAGAAGTAGCCTCACGCTGGAATGTAGTCTTGAACAGATAACCTGCACCGATACCGATACCGAATGCAATAGTCTTTTCCTCTGCCTTGCCAGATGCATCCTGGTAAACAGCGTAAGAACAGTTCAAGCCACGACCCTCGCAGAACATAGTGCGGAGAGAAGTACCAGAACCCTTAGGTGCAACCATAATAACATCAATATCCTTAGGTGGAACAACGCCTGTGCGATCGCTCCAGTTGATAGCGAAACCATGTGAATAATACAAAGTCTTACCTGCTGTGAGGTGTGGCTTAATTTTTGGCCAGCAAGCAATCTGACCGGCATCAGAAAGCAACATACAGATGATAGTACCCTTCTCAGCAGCTTCCTCGATAGAGAACAAAGTCTTGCCTGGTACCCAGCCATCCTTCAAACATTTCTCGTAGGTCTTACCCTGACGCTGTCCGACGATGACGTTGAAACCATTATCGCGAAGGTTGCAAGCCTGACCAGGACCCTGGATACCGTAACCGATAACTGCGATAGTTTCGTTCTTCAATACTTCACGTGCTTTCTCCAATGAAAATTCATGACTAGTGACAACAGTTTCCATTACGCCACCGAAATTCATTTCTGCCATAATTGTAACTTAATTTTTGTGCGGCTTGCCTATTGTGGAGCCGCGGGTTATACTTGTCCATACGGATGCGAGCTGTATTCTTATCCAAAGAGAGCCTGTTTGATCCGTCCACCACCTACACGAGGAAGCGGCACTGGGTTTATTTTTTATTTCGAGTGCAAAGGTAATGAATTTCTATGAAACCACCAAATTTTTCTTTCATTTTTTCATAAATTTCACCTTACTTCTTACAACTTCCACCTCAATATCGCTATTTTGGCTTATTTTTGTTATTTTTATGCAAAATTCTTCCATTTTTTGAGGTTCGTTAACAGAAGCTTCTTTTTCTGTTTTTCCCCCATCACCCACCTTCTCTACATAGAAATTCAGCTGATCGCCTGATGACTCTCTGCTACGTATGCGATTTCGAAGCGCTGTAAAAAATGAGTCTTATAATAATCCAGGTCAAAAAGATCGAGTACATGCTCGATATATTTCACAGAATTAATATGGCCATTTACATCCACATCATTATAATAGGTATGAATAGTACGTACCAATTCTGCATCCTTACCCATCTTGACACGAGAGCTGGCTGCAATAGGACAAGGTTTCTCTGTTTCTATATATTCCTTGATAAGTCCATCATGGATACTGAAAATATCCACTGGCTGACGGGTCTCTGTATCAATCATCGCCCAGACACTTTTACCATAGCCATATACCTTCTCAGCTTCAGAACCATCCGAAACTGATGCACAGATCTTAAAGTTTCGGCTAGTGAAGTACTTCATCGCACTCTCTACCCAGGTCTCTACATAAAACTTATCATAAGACTTTGGCATTTCCTGCATCTCGATAGCGAGACGACTCAAGACCCAGGTTTTGTGTCGGGGCATCAGATAGTTCATTCCATAACCACGATCGTTACTATGGAAATCGGCAGCATTCAGAAGATGATTTCCCAAATGCCCCATAAACAGACGACTTGCAAAATCGCAATGGAAAGGTTCTGCCAGAAACTCGTAGCAACCTACCTTATCTAATAATTCCTGTTTCATATTCTTCGGTTTTTGATTTATTGTTTTATACCTTATTATATATATAACGAAGCCACCTATATCTTTATTACATACAAGAAACTAAAAAATCCCTCTGCTCTTGGTCTTCCAACCAGGTAAGCAAAGGGATTTTCCTCGTTTAAATCTGTTTGTTCCAGAATCAATATATTCTTTCAGAATTCCTGTCCGAGACTATTCTTCTGAATTCTTTTTCAGATAATCAGAGATAGGCTCATCGAAGCTTCTTGTAACGGCAATTCTACCACTTCTACTGTACTGCAAAAGACAATCGAAACTGTTGAGCTGATGGAAAAGATCAGCGATATCCTCAGTAAGCCCCGCCAAGAGCACAGTACTGTAGGTAGGATTCACCTCCATCATACGGGCATCGTGCTTGCGGATAGTACGGGAAACCTCAGGATTCTCCAAGAGGATAGGAGTAGAAATCTTGTAGAGTGCTACCTCGTGGATGAAAATCTGATCATCTGCATAATAATCACTCTTCACCACATCAATTTTCTTCTCTATTGCCTTGTTGATTTTCTCAATCTGCTCAGCATCACTCCATACCGTGATGGTATATTTGTGGATGTTCTTGATACTGCTAGCCGACACATTCAAGCTCTCGATATTTACCTGTCTTCTTGTAAATACAGCGGTAATCTGATTCAGAATACCTGCAATATTCTCAGAATAGACAAGCAATGTATATAATTTCTTATCGTTGTTATTCTCCATTTTATTTCTATTGTTTAAAATGTATGGTTACACCTTATTATATATATAGCCGAAAGCCATTAATAGTGGAGCTCAAGCAGCATTTCATCCACACTCTTTCCCGGCAGAGTCATAGGAACAATATCCTCATCTTCCTTAATGGCGCATTCCAAAAGGTAAGGGCCCTTGGTGCTGACCATCTTCTCAACCTTCGCCTTCAGATCCTTGCGGTCGATTACCACATCGTAAGGAATGCCGTAAGCCTTGGCAATTTCCTCATAACGAGGGTTCAGCATGTGGGTGAAAGAGCGACGTCCCTCAAACATCAAATCCTGCCACTGGCGTACATTGCCCAGATAGTTATTGTTCAAGAGAATCATCTTCACTGGTGCCTGCTGCTCCATAATGGTACCCAGTTCCTGAATATTCATCTGAAAACCGCCATCACCGAAGAAACAGCAGATGGTACGGTCTGGTGCGCCGAACGTTGCACCGATAGCAGCAGGAAGACCGAAGCCCATGGTTCCGAAACCACCACTGGTAACAATACTCAGTTTCTTGGTAAACTTGAAATAGCGGCTACTGATCATCTGGTTCTGACCTACGTCGTTCACGAGAACAGCCTCATTATTGGTAGCTTCAGTCACCACATTGGTCACCTCACCCATCAGCAGAGGGCCTTCAGTAGGATGAATATCCTTCTCGATAACCTTCTCCTGCTCCTGCTTGCGATATTCCTCGAAGGAATCTCTCCACTCGCGATGGACATTCTTGTTCAAGAGACGGGTGATGGCAGGCAACGTCTGCTTGCAATCGCCAATCACAGCCACATCAGTCTTGATGACTTTATCGATTTCCGACTTATCAATATCAAGATGGATAATCTTAGCCTGCTTAGCATATTTAGAAGGAACGCCCGTGATACGGTCGCTGAATCGCATGCCGATGGCTATGAGCACGTCACACTCCTGAGTCTTCATATTGGTAGCATAAGAACCATGCATACCGAGCATACCCATATTAAGCGGATGGTTGCTAGGAAGAGCTGAGAGACCGAGCAGGGTACGACCAGCCGGGATATCAGCCTTCTCCAGGAATTCAACCAGTTCATTATGAGCACCACCCAGTTCTACGCCATGACCGACGAGAGCGAAAGGGCGCTTTGCCTGATTGATGAGTTCAGCAGCTTCAGCTACAGCCTTTTCATCAATCTTCGGATATGGATTATAAGATGTAACCTTCTCACATTTCACCGGTTCCCACTCACAAGTAGCAATCTGGGCGTTCTTGGTAAAGTCGAGTACCACAGGTCCCGGACGACCGCTACGAGCGATGAAGAAGGCACGGCTTACAGCCCATGCCACATCCTCAGGACGGCGAATCTGATAAGACCACTTAGAGATAGGCTGGGTAACGCCCACCAGGTCAACCTCCTGAAAGGCATCAGTACCCAAAGCACCCACACCTACCTGTCCGGCGATGACCACGATAGGTGTAGAATCCATCATGGCATCCGCAATACCGGTGAGCGTATTAGTTGCTCCAGGACCACTAGTAACGAGAGTAACACCCACTTCGCCGCTGACTCGGGCGTAGCCTGTGCAGCGTGAGCAGCAGCCTGCTCGTGACGAACCAAGATGTGATCGAACATCTTCTTCTCTCCTCTCGTGTAACCATACAGTGCATCAAACACTGGCATGATGCTACCACCTGGGTAACCGAAGATGGTCTTAACCCCTTCGTTATGCAGGGAGCGCATCAATGCTTCAGCTCCTGTTATTACTTCTTTTGCCATTTATCTATATCTTATTCTGAATAATTCAAAAACTTTATTTTCTTTGTTGTCAAAGACAAACCTTCTTGCCTGGGAAACCAGGAAAGGATTAGTCAATGATTCTTACACCACCCTTATCAGCAGAGCTTACGCTCTGTGCGTATGCACGCAAAGCCTTACTAACCTGACGATTACGCTTCAGCGGCTGCTGTGGACGAGCAGCAAGTTCCTCGTCGGAAAGCTTCACATTGATAGAGCGGCTAGGAATATCGATAACGATGATATCGCCATCCTTGATTTTGCCGATGTTACCACCAGCAGCAGCCTCTGGGCTGATGTGACCGATACTCAAGCCAGATGTACCTCCAGAGAATCGACCATCAGTGATGAGGGCACACTCCTTACCGAGGTGACGGCTCTTGATGTATGAAGTTGGATACAGCATCTCCTGCATACCAGGACCACCCTTAGGACCCTCGTGCGTGATGACAACACAATCACCGGAGTTCACCTTGCCACCGAGAATACCCTCGCAGGCATCTTCCTGAGAATCGAAGCATACAGCAGGCCCCTCGAAATGCCAGAGTACAGAATCAACACCTGCGGTCTTCACTACGCAACCATTCTGTGCGATATTACCGAAGAGCACTGCAAGACCACCATCCTTGGTATAAGCATGTTCGAGATCACGGATACAGCCATTCTCTCTATCTGTATCAAGACTCTCCACTGTGCATCCTGACTACCCATCTGAGTAGAGAATTTTCTGCCTGGAGCAGAATGATAGATGCGGTCAGCCTCTGGATCAATCTCGGCACCTGTGATATCGTATTTCTTCATCTGCTCATCGAGAGTCTTGCCATCCACACGCTTCACAGCACCATTGATAAGGCCACCCTTATTAAGTTCATTCAGGATACTCAGGATACCACCGGCACGGTTACATTCCTGAACGCTATACTTCTGAGTATTAGGAGACAACTTGCAGAGGCAAGGAACCTTGCGACTGAGCTGATCGATATCTTCCATCTTGAAATCGGCACCTGCTTCCTGAGCTACAGCCAAGAGATGGAGCACTGTATTTGTACTACCACCCATTGCGATATCGAGAGTCATGGCATTGAGGAAGGCATCACGGGTAGCAATGCTACGTGGCAATACGCTCTCATCGCCATCCTCATAATAAGCGTAGGCATTCTTTACAACCTGACGAGCCGCAGCCTTGAAGAGTTCGATGCGGTTCTTGTGAGTAGCGAGAATGGTTCCGTTTCCAGGAAGACTCAAACCGATAGCCTCTGTAAGAGAATTCATAGAGTTAGCGGTAAACATACCAGAGCAGCTACCACATCCAGGGCAAGCACACTGCTCAATCTGCTTCATTTCCTCATCGCTGACACTGGTATCAGCACCCTTAATCATAGCGGTAATCAAGTCAGCATTCTCGCCTTTCCAGCGACCAGCCTCCATCGGACCACCAGAACAGAACACTGTAGGAATATTCAGACGCATAGACGCCATCAACATACCTGGGGTAACCTTATCACAGTTGGAAATGCAGATCATAGCATCAGCCTTGTGAGCATTCACCATATATTCCACAGAATCAGCAATAATATCGCGACTTGGGAGCGAATAGAGCATTCCGTCGTGACCCATAGCGATACCGTCGTCAACAGCGATGGTATTGAACTCAGCTGCATAGCAACCCATAGCTTCAATTTCCTTCTTGACAATCTGACCGATTTCGTGAAGATGAGTATGCCCCGGAACAAATTGTGTGAAGCTGTTCACGATGGCGATGATAGGTTTGCCAAACTGCTCATGTTTCATACCTGCAGCTACCCAGAGTGCTCTGGCACCTGCCATTCTTCTGCCTTCAGTACAGACGCTACTTCTTAATGGATGTTTCATATCGTTATTATCTCTTTATATTATCTTGTTCTTTATTACCAGAAGGTCTCTCTCAAGCCTTCTTCTTACAATTTTGACTGCAAAGATAGTGAGAATTTATGAAACAAACAACAAAAATCCGCAAAAACTTTCATTTTTTTGCGGATTTTTGTTATAAAATAAGCTAAATTGCTTACAATTTATTAGAGCCACTACACAAAAGCTGCCCAATTGTGCAAAAATATAAAGGTCCATATATGTCTTATACAAACGGGTTAGAGTTCAAAGACCTCGGCAGAACGAGCCTTTACCTCAACCTGCTTGTTGCCAGCACCAGTTCCTTGTGCTTCCACCTGGAGTTTCAACGTACGAGGCAAGGCATTCACCACCTTGAGCCATGTTTTACCGGTCTTGGAATCCTTTACCACGCTGGTGCCCACGTACTTCTTGAGAGCCGCAGGAAGGTTCAGGCTAGATACAATATAAGTATCACCGGAATGCTGACCAAACATCTTCTGCATCTTGTAACTCTCAGTGAGTCGGATTTTCTCCGAATTATCGAAGTAGATCATATCCGGGTTCCAGTTATGATAGCCATCCTTGCAGAGCAGAGGAGCATAAGAAGTCATTTCCACGACATCTCCGTTACGCTCCACATTACAGAGATGAATACCCTCTGCCAAAGCGCGGTCTAACTCATTATTGCCATTTGCAGCATATTCGCCCAGATACACCTTCGGAGCCTTGCGGTCGTAATGATCGTAGTAATCCTGATGATTGATAAACCATCCTGGCTGCTCATAATAGTGCTCATCTACCGCATCAATCCATTTTTTATTCTCCTTTGCAATCTTCCAACCCTCAATATAGTCGGAAGACGGATAATGGAATGGACCTACTGTACCCACTACTTCAATTTCCGGATGCTTCTCCTTGAGAGCCTTGCAGATCATCAGATAGCGCTGTTCGAAATCGGTGGAGATCAGATCTTCGTTTCCGATACCTATCAT
Organism: Prevotella sp. AM34-19LB; assembly: GCF_003468525.1. Taxonomy (NCBI): domain Bacteria; kingdom Pseudomonadati; phylum Bacteroidota; class Bacteroidia; order Bacteroidales; family Prevotellaceae; genus Prevotella; species Prevotella sp. AM34-19LB. The sequence continues at coordinate 59,468 of NZ_QSIG01000011.1, forward strand.
CTTGAGATTGAAAGGAGCAGAATGTCCTGCATCCGCTCTCATCTTTGCCCACTTCGATGTGGCAGGATCACCATTCGCCCACTCTACCAGGTCGAGAACATCCTGCACATACTTTGGCATTTCTGCCATTGGGATTCCACCCTGCTGTCCGCAGATACCCTGGGCATTAGGCTGGGAATTCTGACAAGGTACACCAGCAGCCAATACAGGCAGAGGCTCAGCGCCCATATCCTCACACCACTGGAAATACTCGAAGAATCCCAGCTTACGGGTCTGGTGATAGTTCCAGATATTGAGAGCCGGTTTTCGGTCTTTCAGTTCACCGATACTCTCCTTCCAATGATAGATGTTGCCGAGTCCCTGTCCGTGGAGCATACATCCACCAGGGAAACGCACGAAACGGGGCTTCAGCTCAGCGATGGTCTCAGCAAGATCCTTTCTCAGCCCATGACCTTTGTAGGTGTCCTGCGGCATCAGGCTTACCATATCTACGGCAATCTTTTCCTCCCCCTTAGGCAAGAGGCAAAACGGATATCCCTGCCCAGCTCATCTTTATATTTGTCTGTGATGACAAGCTGCGCCTTGTATTCTGCCCAATCAGGTCCCTGCACCTTCAGCTTTGCCTGGGCTATCGGAAGTCCTTCCTGATCTACGAGCGCTGCGGTAAGCTGCTTTTTCTTTCCGTCGATACAACGGGCATACAGACTCACTTCGTAAGCGGCACCACGCTTGATGACGATTCCCTCCCATCCTATATTATAAATAGGTGTAGATGAAAGGATGGCATAATGCGGATTATTCACGCTTACCCCATTTTCTGTAGAAATGATGGCAGAAGAGGAGGACGATGCAGAAGAAGATGATGATGAAGCCTTAATTCCCATCCAGGCAGTTGCAGCATTCCAGCCTTTTCGCTCACCATTGTATTCAAAATCGCCATTCTGCAGGAGTTCTGCACAGAGTCCGCCATCTGCTGCCCTGCTGATATCCTCGAAGAAGATGCCGATGAGTTTGTCACTGATACGATGGCTCTGCTTCGGATTCACAGTAAGCTTTGCCGTGAAAGCATCTGCTGCATCCGCCTCCTTTACCATTTTAGCGTGCTGAAAGACAGCCTCCTCACCTTGCTCATTCTTGATTTTCTCCTCTACATCAGCGATATAAGCCTTCAGATCTGCCTCATTCTTAGGCAGCTTCCGGCTGTTTTCCTTTGCTTCCTCAGCCAGAGCCTTATGCCAGGCACGGATATAGTTCAGATGAATGGCCGGAATCTCGAAGTCATTACCCTCTATCAGTTTACCATTGATGGTAGCCGTATCGCGCTGCCAGAGGATTTCATCTGCAGCAGCTTCCAGCGAATCTTCCTCGAAGGTGCGGAAATCCTTGTCGGCATGAACGTATCTTTTGCCTTTCTCCGTCTTCAGATAAAGGTCGAAGGTTCCATCTTCCATCTGATAGGCAGCCACATCACTGATATTCTTCTCCTTCATGATAGGATAATCCTGTGGTCGCCAGGTTACGAGGTCTTCAGAATAAGCCACGGCAAACTGTGGTGAGGTCTTGTTTACACTCCAGAGAGCCCGCCAGGTACCATCATTTGCCTTGAGAACGAATGGGCGATACATCTTTTTCTCACTGCCCCAAGGTCCGAAGTCTGAGGCACAGAGCTGTCCTACATCCACCCATCTTTCATCGTCTGTAAGATAAGCAAGATGCAGTCCCTGGTTGGGAGCTGGCGAATACACGAAGATCTGGCAGATAGAATCCTTGCCCACAATGGTATAGGCTGGCGCATCCTTATCTACAAAAGATACAGTCGCCTTATTAACTTGTTTCTTGGCAGCTGGCATTTGAGCCTGCTTTCTGGCGGGAGTCAGCGCCACAGCTTGGGTTATAGCCAACAGAGCAGCCGAGAAGAGTATATACTTTGGTTTCATCATATTACTTCTTATTTTTTGTTTGTTTTTAGATTCTCAATTGTATTACATTATATATATGCGTTGATACGACTTTACAATTCGTATAAAGTTAATAAAAAAAAGGGGTAGAATGCTTCACAGCAGCCTGCCCCCTAACCTAACAACTAAACCTAATCTAAACTCTCAATGGTATAGAGAGCTAGCCATAAATTTCTTTTTTTCCTGCGGCAAGCGTATTCTTCATCAGTGAGCAGATGGTCATCGGACCCACTCCGCCCGGTACTGGAGTGATGAAAGAACACTTTTCAGCCACCTCATCGAACTTCACGTCACCATTCAGTCGGAATCCGCTTTTTCTGGTGGCGTCTGGTACACGAGTCGTACCCACGTCGATGACAACAGCTCCCGGTTTCACCATATCGGCTGTCACGAAATCAGGCTTACCGATAGCCGCAATGATAATATCCGCCTCCCGGCACTCCTCCTTCAGATTTTTGGAGTGCGAGTGGCACACGGTAACCGTGGCATCTCCATACTGCTTCTGCATCATCAGCTGGGCCATAGGTTTGCCCACGATGTTGCTTCGGCCCAGGATAACACACTTCTTACCACTGGTTTCTATCTGATAATGCTGCAGCAGGGTGAGGATTCCAAGCGGAGTAGCCGAGATGAAACTAGGCATACCCAGCGACATTCTACCCACATTCACGGGATGGAAGCCATCCACATCCTTGCGATAGTCTATCGCCATGGTAATCTTCTGCTCGTCGATGTGCTTCGGCAAAGGCAACTGCACGATGAAACCATCCACGTCAGCATCCTTGTTGAGCTTATCTACGCACAGCAGAAGCTCCTCCTCAGTAACATCCTCCTCAAAACGGATCAGCGTAGATTTGAATCCGCACTTTTCGCATGCCAGCACCTTGTTCTTCACATAGGTTTCGCTGCCACCATCGTGGCCCACCAGCACAGCCACCAGATGTGGCTGCTTGCCTCCTGCGGCAACAATCTGAGCCACCTCCTGGGCAATCTGTTCCTTAATGGCGGCTGCTGTCGCCTTTCCGTCTATTAGCTGCATCTTACTTTTTCTGTTTTTAGAATTTTACACTGATAAGCTTCGAGCCTTGGCTCCCAGCTTCTGAATTACATACCTGGCATCTTAGGCATACCTGGCATACCCTTCATACGACCCATCATCTGTGCCATCTTGTTGCCAGTCATCATCTGCATCATCTTGCGTGTCTGTTCAAACTGCTTGATGAGCTTGTTTACCTCCTGGATATTGGTACCAGAGCCCTTGGCAATACGCTGACGGCGAGATGTATTGAGAATAGATGGATTGGTACGCTCCTTAGGTGTCATACTCTGGATGATAGCCTCGATACCCTTGAAGGCATCCTCAGGGATATCAACATCGCGGATAGCCTTGCCTACACCTGGAATCATCGCAGCCAGATCCTTGATGTTACCCATCTTCTTGATCTGCTGGATCTGATTGTAGAAGTCGTTGAAATCGAACTGGTTCTTGCGAATCTTCTTCTCGAGTTTCTTGGCTTCCTCCAAGTCGAACTGCTCCTGTGCGCGCTCTACCAGCGAAACCACGTCACCCATTCCGAGGATGCGGTCTGCCATTCGAGCAGGATGGAACACATCGATGGCCTCCATCTTCTCGCCTGTACCGATGAACTTGATAGGCTTGGTAACCACGGTGCGGATACTGAGGGCAGCACCACCACGGGTATCACCATCGAGCTTGGTAAGAACTACACCATTGAAGTCGAGGCGGTCGTTGAACTCCTTGGCTGTATTTACAGCATCCTGACCCGTCATTGAGTCAACTACGAAGAGAGTTTCATCTGGGTTGAGATGATTCTTGAGGTTGCTGATTTCCTGCATCATCTGCTCATCAACAGCCAATCGACCGGCAGTATCGACGATGACCACATCGTTGCCGTTGGTCTTAGCCTGCTGCAAAGCGTGGTCAGCGATGCTGAGCACATCCTTGTTATCAGGCTCACTATATACAGGCACACCCACCTGTTCGCCTACTACATGGAGCTGCTGGATAGCAGCAGGACGATAAACGTCGCAAGCCACGAGCAAAGGCTTCTTTCCTTTCTTGTTCTTGAGCATATTGGCAAGCTTACCGCTGAAGGTTGTCTTACCAGAACCCTGCAAACCACTCATCAGGATTACAGCAGGGCGACTCTCCAAATGCAATGGAGCTTCCTCGCCTCCCATCAGCTCAGCGAGCTCGTCGTGAACCAACTTCACCATCAACTGGCCTGGCTTCACGGCTGTCAAAACATTCATGCCGAGTGCTTTTTCCTTCACCTTGTTGGTGAATTCCTTGGCAACTTTATAGTTAACGTCGGCATCGAGGAGTGCACGGCGCACATCCTTCATGGTTTCAGCCACGTTGATTTCGGTAATTTTACCCTCACCCTTCAGTATTTTGAAGGAACGTTCTAGTCTATCACTTAAATTTTCAAACATGTTCTTAATTGTACTTTTTATTTCGGGCACAAAGTTACGAACTTTTTCCGAGAAAGCCAACTCAATCTCGATTATTTTTCATTTTCTTGCTCTTTTGCTTCATTTTGAACATTTGGAAGCGTTTTCTCTGATGATTCCTGCTTGGTCTCATCCTGCTTTTCCAATGTTTCTTTCTTGCTAGCGCTCAGATTGAAAGGATTTTTCAGTTCATACTTTTTGCCCGTAGCCTGCTCATAGGCTGAGACGATAGGATCTTTGCGGTCCATCTTCTTGAATATTTCATTAGCTTCCTTCAGGTGCTTGCGGTCTCTCCTCCCCTGCTTATCCATCCAGCCAAAGGCATCAAAGCCTATGCCCGAGGCGACGTAGGAGTCTCATTTACTTTCTGCTGGATGTTATCTTGCATCTCCTTGATGTGCTCCTGATTCTTTCCCCAAACGGTCACCTCGCCAATCTGCTTGGCTTCGGGAAGGAGAAAAACGGTATCAGGCAACTCCTGGTAGCGGATGGTTGCCTTGATATAGCCCGGTTTGGATACGGTAGCAGAATCAAACTGGTAGCGCATGTTCCAGTAGCCCCGATAGTCTGTACGCGCCCAATGGTTATTGTTCGTATGAATGAGGGCTTCCCGGATAGGCACATGATCCTCGGCAGATGCGATGACGCATGTTTTCTGCGCATAGACCATGGAGGCCATTGACAGCAGGGTTATCATCAAAAATATAATTTTCTTCATAATCTTTGCTTGTTTTTGCAGGCAAAAATAACAAGAATCCATCATTCCGCAAAATATTGCAATAGATATTAACCAGATTAAGCAGATATTAACCTCTACGAGCAGGTACCTTCTTTTTCGATACGCTTGGCTTCTTCCAGGAGCTTGATGGCATCCACATACTGTGCGATACCCTGAGCCACCTCCTTGGCAGCCTTCATCGCCAGCACTACGGTTTGAGGGCGATGCACCACATCACCACCAGCGAATACGCCACGGCGGGTAGTCATACCGAAAGGACGATCTACCACCTTTACATATCCCTTCTCATCCACCTCGATTCCAGCAGTAGTAGAAACGATACGGTTGGCAGGGCGCGAACCGATAGCGAGATAGATTCTATCAAATTTCTCTACCCTTTCGCCTTCAGGGGTATTCAGCACGCAGCTTCCCAGTCTGCCGTTCTTTCCCTTGAGGAAGGCTTCTACGGTAGTTTTCCATTCAAACTTTACACCTTCCTTTACTGCATCTTCGTATTCGCTCTGGATAGCAGGCATTTCCTCCTGAGTCTTTCTGTACAATACGGTAACGTCAGCACCCAGACGGATGGCAGTACGGGCAGCATCCATCGCTACATTTCCACCACCGATTACGCCTACCTTCTCGCCATCGCGCAAAGGAACCATATCGCGGGTCAAGGCACCTTCGTTATAGGCATTTACATTATGCAGGAAGTAGGTACTCTGCTTACGCCATGGAGCTTGCTGCCCGGTGTAGAGTCCATATTCTGAGGCACACTGGTACCCGTACCCATAAAGATGGCATCATAACCGGCACGGAAGAGGCTGTCGATGGTGACATTGTTCTCGCCCACCATGCAGTTTGTGATAAACTGCACACCCAAGGCAGCAATCTTGCTCACTTCATCGCGCACCACAGTCTTTGGCAAGCGATACTCTGGAATACCGTACATCAGTACGCCACCCGGTTCAGCCTGTCCTTCAAAAATCGTCACATTGAATCCCTGTCTTGCCAAATCACCGGCTACGGTAAGTCCTGCAGGACCCGAACCGATTACAGCCACTCTACCACGGGTTTTCTGTGGCAGGAGCTCACGGGAGAGATTCATCTTGGTATCGAAATCAGCGATAAACTGCTCCAATTTACCAATCTGTACAGGTTTTCCCTTCTTGCCGAGCACACAATGTCCCTGGCACTGCTTCTCGTGTGGACACACGCGTCCGCAGATAGCCGGCAGATTACTCTTGGCATTGATGATACTCATCGCAGCACCCATGTTACCCATCGACAGTTCGTGTACGAAATCCGGTATATCGTTTTCAATAGGGCATCCCTTCTTACACTGCGGAATCTTGCAATGCAGACATCTCTTGGCTTCCTCAATCGCCTCGCGGGTAGTGAATCCCTCGTTTACCACCTGAAACATGCTAGGCTGTTCAGCTGTGTTATTCTGTTGATCAATCTGTTCACTCATAATCTACTACTCTTCTTTGTCTTCTGTTTTTTCCTATTTCTGCTGCTTGATTTCGATGTCTTCCTTCACATGATTTCTGATTCTGGTGAGGAAGAGTTTCATGCGCTTGGCATCCTTGTGATCGATGATATCGATGAGTTCAGCCAGCTCTTCGCGAATCTGGGCCACCTGTCCAGATGTATATGGGTTAAAGAGGATTTCCTGCAAGAGATAGTCATCCTCGTTCAATACGCCCTTGGCTATCTGCATGTGGCGCTTGAAGGTGGTACCAGGAGCATCCTGATGCTTCATCACCGCAGCAAAGGCAAAAGTGCTGACAAACGGAATACTCAGCGAGTAAGCCACCGTCTGGTCGTGCTCATCAAAGGTGTACTCATGCAGGCTCAGTCCGAGCTTCTGATAGAGATCCTTGAAGAAGATCTTACCCATATAGTCGCCCTCCTTGATGATGACAGCATTCTCCTCGGAGAGCTGGTTCAGGTTGGCGAATGTAGGACCGAACATCGGGTGGGTGCTCACGTAGCGGAAGCCGCTCTTGTCGTAAAACTCCTGCAATCCTGTCTTCACCGACGCAATGTCGCTGATGATACAGTCTTTAGAGAGATGTGGCAGCAACTCCTCGAATGCCGGGATGGTGTATTTCACGGTTACGGCATTGATGACGAGTTCCGGGCGAAACATCTCCACCTCCTCCATCTTGGTGAAACGGTAGCAGTTATAGGTGAAGCGCAGTCGCTTAGCATCCTTTTCATACACAGCCACCTCGTGGTCGAAGCTGAGCAGGTCGATGAAAAAGCTTCCCATCTTTCCTGCTCCCATTATCAAAATTCTCATTTCTTTTTTATGTGAAGAATGAAGAGTGAAGGCCGAAGTCTTTCGTCCTCTACTCTTCACTTAATTTATTTCTGATTCAGGATTTCCAACTGCTGGCGAACACTCTCTTCGTGGATATGCTCAAAGATCTGGGCAGCAAACTCTGGGCTCATTCCGCAGAGTGAAGCCTGGGCACCACGCTTCTCGAGGATCTCGTTGTAGCGGTTGGTCTGTACGATAGTCATATTGTGCTCCTTCTTGTAGGTACCGATTTCGCGGCATACACGCATACGCTTGGCAAGAAGATCCATCAACTGGTTGTCGCACTCATCAATCTGACCACGCAGCTGATGCAGGCCCTCTGTAGAATAATGCTCATCACGAACAACGAGGAGGCTCAGGATGTAATCCAGGATATCTGGAGTAACCTGCTGCTTGGCATCGCTCCATGCCTCATCAGGAGAGCAGTGGCTCTCTACGATCAGACCGTCGAAGCCCAGGTCCATAGCCTGCTGGCAGAGAGGAGCGATGAGGTCGCGGCGACCGCCGATGTGGCTAGGGTCGCAGAGGATAGGCAACTGAGGAATGCGGCGGTGCAGCTCGATTGGAATCTGCACATAGGGAGATTGCGGTAGATCTTCTTGTCGAAGCTGGAGAAACCGCGATGGATGGCACCGAGTCGCTTGATACCAGCCTGGTTGATACGCTGGAGCGCACCGATCCAGAGCTCAAGATCCGGATTCACCGGGTTCTTCACCAGCACAGGAACATCCACGCCCCGAAGGCTGTCTGCCAGCGCCTGCATGGCGAATGGATTGGCAGAAGTACGGGCTCCCACCCACAGAACATCGATTCCATATTTCAAGGCGAGCTCCACGTGCTCAGGAGTAGCCACCTCGGTAGCTGTGAGCATACCGGTCTCCTCCTTCACCTGCTTCATCCAAGGCAGGGCAGCCTCGCCATTTCCCTCGAAGCCTCCTGGTTTGGTACGTGGCTTCCATACACCAGCGCGGAACATGTGGCAGCCCTTGGCAGCCAGCTGCTTGGCGGTAGTCATAACTTGCTCTTCGGTCTCTGCAGAGCATGGACCTGCAATGACGATAGGGCGTTCCTGATCACTAGGGAGATTCAATGGTTCTAATTCTAATTCCATAGTCGTATATTTTATTTTTTTTATTTTTACCTTTTTTACTTTCCAAAGACTTTTCTGATTCTTTCCAGAGCCTCCTTCATTTTCTCATCCTTGGCACAGAGGCTGATGCGGATGTATCGCTTGCCGTTGCTTCCGAAGATGAATCCAGGGGTTATGAATACGCGCGCCTCGTGGAGAATCTTCTCTGTGAGGTCTTCAACATCGGCGTATTTCTCCGGAATCTTGCCCCAGAGGAACATGCCCACCTGGTTAGGATCAAACTTGCAGTCCAATACCTGCATGATCTGCTCGGCGATGTCGCGACGGCGGCGATAGTTGGTGATGTTGTTCTCACGGTGCCACTCGTCGGTGTTGTTGAGCATGGCCTCGGCAGCAGCGAGCTGGATTCCGCGGAAGCATCCGTTGTCGATGTTGCTCTTCACCTTCAGGATCCAGGAGATAAACTGCTTGTTGCTCGAAATCATAGCCACACGCCATCCAGGCATGTTGTGGCTCTTGCTGAGCGAATTGAATTCGATGCAGCAATCCTTGGCGCCAGGCACCTGCAAGATGCTCAGCGGATGTTCGTTGAGGATGAGCGAATAAGGGTTGTCGTTCACCACCACGATATTGTGGTCCTTGGCAAACTTCACGAGTCGCTCGTAGGTCTCCATCTTAGCCACGCCTCCGGTCGGCATGTTCGGATAGTTGGTCCACATCAGCTTCACGTGGCTGAGGTCCATCTTCTCCAGCGCCTCGAAGTCTGGCTGCCATTCATTGTCCTCACGCAGGTCGTAATAGGTAATCTTGGTGCCGAGAATCTTGTTGATGGCAGTATAGGTAGGATAGCCCGGGTTTGGGATGAGCACCTCGTCGCCAGGGTTGCAGAAGGCGAGCGTAACGTGCAGGATTCCCTCCTTGCTACCAATGAGCGGCTGGATTTCCGTAGCCCAGTCAAGATCCACGTCATACCATCTCTTGTAATAACCAGCCATCGCCTTGCGCAACTCCGGGATGCCCACCGTAGGCTGATATCCGTGTGCAGCAGGGTTATGGGCTACCTCGCAGAGCGTATCGATGGTCTGCTTAGAAGGCGGCATGTCTGGACTTCCGATGGCGAGGCTGATGATGTCCTGTCCCTCGGCATTAAGCTTAGCCACTTCCTTCAGCTTGCGGCTGAAGTAGTATTCCTGTATTTCTGTTACTCTATTGGCTGGTTGTATCATAATTCTTATCTTTAACTCTTAACTATAAACTGTTAACCATAAATTATCAACTATTCTTTTTCCTCATATTCTCCCAGCACCGTGAGTTTCTTCACGAGTGGTGTGATGGCATCGATGCTCTGGCGATAGCGTGTCAGATTATCGAAGGTGAGATCCACGTAGAAGAGATATTCCCATTCATGACCGATGCTTGGCAGCGACTGGATCTTGGTGAGATTGATGTCGTAGAAGCTCAGGATGGTGAGAACCTTGGAGAGCGAACCCTTGTCGTGTGAAAGGCTGAAGACGATGCTCGCCTTGTTGGCCTTTTCGATAGGTCGGAGCAGGGATGCCTTCTGCGGATTGCAGACCACGAGGAACCGGGTGAAGTTGTGCGGATTATCGTGGATTCCCTCCTGCAGCACCTTCATACCATACATCCTGGCAGCATAGGCAGAACAGATGGCAGCCCATCCGTGAACCTGGTGCTGGGCGATGAATGCGGCAGAACCTGCGGTATCCTCAGCCTCCACCGCCTTGAGATCGGGATGGTTGGCGAGGAACTTGCCACACTGCATCAGCGCTACAGGATGAGAGTGAACCTCCTGCAGGGTGCTCCAGTCGTCAGTAGGCAGGCAGCAGATGCTGTGCTCGATGTGGAGCTTGTGCTCACCCACCACAGTGGTTCCGCTCTCCCGGAGCAGCTCGTAGTTGTGGAGCAGACTGCCTGCGATGGTGTTCTCGATGGCGCAGATGCCGATGATGGTAGGATCTCGCTTGATGTTCTCAAACACCTCCTCGAAGGTAGCGCAACAGATTAACTCTATCTGCTCGCCCTGGAAATACTCGTGGGCGGTAATGTCGTGGAAGGATCCCAACTCTCCTTGTATTGCAATTCTCTTCATTGTTTCACTCTCTTTTTTACATTATCTCCTGATTTTGGAAAACGGATTTTTGGAAAACGCTTCTTGGAAAACGCTTCTTGGAAAACGGATTCGAGTTTTACGAAAAACGGTCCTGCTCACAATAGAGCGGGACCGTTTCGATGATTTCAAGAATCTTATATCCTAAGTTGAAATATATACGCAACTTCCCGCTTTACAATTGCTTGCAAAGTAAAAGTAATAGCTAAAAAAGTAAGCGTTCAACTTTTCCATTTTCTTGTTCTTTTATTTGTTATTCACTTATTGCTTCAAGCATCAACCGATGAAAGTCTCAACTCGTTTGCAAAAGTAACACTTTTCTTTGATACTGCCAAACAAATTGTCAGTTTTTTCTTTATTTTCCTTATATTTTCTGCTTTTCAGCATATTTTCAGCAGATTTTTATCAGAAGAAGCCCAAAACTGGCAGATTTTTATCGGCATTCATATTATTCCGGAAGAACATTTACCGGCATCTTCAGACGATTACCGGCATTTCAGACAATTATCGGCAATGTTCTCTTCCTTCAGCCTTAAACTCTCCAGTAAACTCCTCTATCTTCTCAGGATTCAGCTGCAGATATCTCTGCATATCCTTTCCGGCTCCCTCCTTATCGCCCATCTGCAACAGCAGATTGCCTCGTCTCAGCAGGTTCTTGCTCAGCGCAGCCTTGTTCTCAGCATCCTCACTGCAGGCTTCCGCCCGCTTCTCCTGCTCCGCTATCTGCTGCGTAAGAGCTGCTACGAGCAGAACGGGATTCATATCATTCAAATCCATATATGCAGAAATTCAGTTATATATATATAATAATAATGTGTAATTTTATCTGTGGGTGACCAGCATTTACTTGATGGCACCGATAATTTCAGTCACCGACTTGCAGCCGTGAGCATCAAGCCACTCGTTCATACCATCCTTCACCTTCTTGGTTACGGCAGGATCGATGAAGTTGGCAGTACCGATTTCGATAGCTGTAGCACCGCACATCATAAATTCGATGGCATCCTTGGCATTCTGGATACCGCCCAATCCTACTACCGGAATCTTCACGGCATGAGCCACATCGTAAACCATGCGCAATGCCACCGGCTTCACGCAAGGACCGCTCAAGCCGCCAGTACGGATACTCAGCAGCGGCTGGCGCTTCTCAATATCCACCGCCATACCCATCAGCGTATTGATGAGCGAAACAGAGTCGGCACCCTCAGCCTCTACCGCACGGGCGATGTCGGCAATGCTGGTTACGTTAGGCGAAAGCTTCACGATCAAGGTCTTGTCATACACCTTGCGCACCGCCTTCACCACGCTTGCAGCACCCTCGCAGGTAACGCCGAAAGCCATACCGCCATCCTTTACGTTAGGGCAGGAAATATTCAGCTCGATGGCAGGAATCTTATCCAGCTCATTCACGCGTGCCGCACACTCCGCATAACTTTCAGGCGAGTGTCCGCTCACGTTTACAATCATATTGGTATCGATGTCCTTGATCTGAGGATAGATGTGCTCGCAGAAGTACTCCACACCCTTGTTCTGAAGACCCACGCAGTTGAGCATTCCCTGTGGAGTTTCAGCCATGCGTGGATAGTCATTTCCCTCGCGTGGTTCCAGGGTAGTACCCTTTACGATAATACCTCCGATTTCCTCCAGCGGAACGAAATCAGCAAACTCCAATCCGTAGCCGAAAGTTCCCGATGCAGTCATCACCGGATTCTTCAGCTTTAAATCCTTTATATTTACACTTAAATCAGCCATAATCTTTCTTAATCAAATAATATTCTATTACATTTGGATTACAAATGCTTTTGCCCTTTCAGGCGACTTGCCATTTGGTACATATCATACCCAGGGTGATGCCCTGGGCTAGGAGCTTCTGCCCTTTCAGGGCGAGTGGGAATGATTTTAGATATCCCAGGTGAGCTGCTTGATGTTGATAACCGGACCATCCTTGCAAACGCACTTATGACCCTCGGTGGTCTTCTCCACGCAGCAGAGGCAGGCACCTACGCCGCACGCCATCTTGTTCTCCAGGGAAACCTCGCACTCCACACCAGCCTTCTTGGCAAAGCGAGCCACGTTCACCATCATCGGCTTCGGACCGCAGGTAGAGATCATGTCAAACTGCTCGTTCTCCAGCACAGAATGATTGGTTACGAAACCCACCTCGCCGGCAGAGCCATCCTCGGTAGTAATGCATACCTTTCCTATCTTGGCAAACTCATCCAGCTCCAGCAGGTCGGAAGCCTTGCGGGCACCCAGCAGGAAGGTTACATCAGCACCAAACTCCTTGATGAGTTTTCCGAAGTAGAGCAGAGGAGCCACACCTACGCCACCACCCACGAGGAGATACTTCTGACTCTTCTCTGTAGGCATGGTGAAACCATTGCCCAGAGGCAGCATACAGTTGAGCGTATCGCCAGCCTGAAGCTTTCCGAGCTGGCGGGTTCCGTCGCCCACCATGGCAACGAGCAGCCAGAGCTGGTTGGTTTCTCTATCCACGAAATTGATGGAGATAGGACGACGAAGCATGGTGGTAGCCGAATGATCTACCTTTACTTCTACGAACTGTCCAGGCAGGATTTCCGGCAGAGGTTTCTCATCAGTAAGCTTAATCAATACGTGCTTATCGCTGAGTGCTTCTACAGAAACCACCTTGAGGTCTAGAACATATTTTTTCATCTTATTGCTATTTTAATGCTTGTTGTTAATGCTTGTTGTTATACCTATTTATATATAGGCAGTGCAAAGGTACAACAAAATTCGAACTTCACAAAGAGAAAGAGTGATTTTTTCAGCTCCCCCTCTTACTTTATTCCTTCTTTATTCCTTCTTTATTCCTTCTTTATTCCTACTTTATTCCAGACAGCAGGGCACAGGTCTATTTCTTCGGAACGAAAGTCTCCCAGGTCTGATCATCGTAGAAGATGCGGATCTCGGTAATCTTTCGCTGCGGTTTGTCCACATATTTAACCGCCGCATTGGCGATATTTTTAGGTGTCCTTTTTACACCGTGTGTTTGAGGCTGGTCAAAGAGCGATGGAGAAGTAGGGGAGTCGGATCCCTCGCTGCCCCCGAAATCCAGGGTAGGCTCCACCACGCCGCCAGCGCCACCTATGCTCCCATGGCTTCCGCCCAAGCCTGCCGCCGAAGCGCCTGTACCAGCCACACCTACAGCGTCTCCATACATATCGAGCGAATCCTCGTCCGCTCCGTTTTCACCTCTGGCTGAAGCACCCGTTTGGGCACCTTCCACCTTATTAATATACATAGGAGGAGTACCATAAAGCAACCACTCAAGGTTCACCTGAGGCAACTTTTTCTTGATTGCATCCACGATGTCGAGCGATGGTTTTGTGCGATCATTGAAGATGCTGCTCAGGGTCGCTGTCGACTTTCCGATGAGCTGCGCGAAGTTCTGTTGGTTGAGGTGTTGGTCCTCCATGATCTGTCTGATTCTGTCTTTCATCACTATGTTTGAATTTGATTTTTTACGATGTTTTATTTCCGAACAGGGCCGTTTTTGCCCCATTTTTCTTAGATTTTACAAAGATAAAGCAAAAATTTGGTTTTACCAAACTTTTCGGGAAAAATTTTGTTTTTTAAACTTTAGGTTTGTATTTACAAATTTAAACTTCCAATCTTCGCTTTCTTAGTTTTATGGTTTAGATTTACAAATCTAACTTTAGTAATCTAATGCTTTTACAATGATATTCTTTACTTAAAACTCTTAATTCACTGAGTTTCAAAGCCTTCATTCCCTATAAATAGGCATTTCAGCCACTTTTATGCATCTTTCTTGTGACAAATGCAAAATCGCAACCTTACTCAAAACAACAGAAATCTATAAAACACTGGGTTTCAATATGTTTTCACTTCGATAACTCATTTGTATATTTATACATTCATATTCCAAAACCACCCGATTTACATTTACGTTTGTAAATTCACCCTCTTTTTTCTTCGATTTAGTTTTCTTTAGTTTAGATTCATAAATATAAAGAACGATTTACAAAACACACATTTACATTATTAAACTACAGAAACATAAACCTTAATAAATGCAAACACTAAAAAAGAAGGGTCTGAGGATGGCAATTTTTTCCATTTTGAGCGTTTTCAAGCCCGTTGGTCAGGTTTTGCTCAAAAATGCGAGTATTGAAGGGGGTTATTTTCGTTAACTAGCTGATATTCATTATAGTTAACTGCGATTTCAGCGAAAACTGAAAAATGACCATCTAGATGAGAAATCCATCCAAACGAGAGATTCCCCACGAGAAAAACAAAAAAAATAGCGCCCGTTTTCCCGATAACGAACGCTATTTTCACCACTTTCAGGAAGCTAAACGCCCTCCCCGATTCCAGATCATTTCATTTCTCCGACAAGACGAAGGAGGAGTAAAAATCAGCCTCTCTCCCACCCTCGCCCATCGACGGATTTTTGGAGCCGGAAAGCAGCCTAATGGAGGATGAAAAAGATGAGTTCTCTCATCAATTCGCCTGCCGAAGTAAACGGATTATCGATGCCCTTGCTCTTCGCATCCACCTCTTTCAGCTTCTCTATAATCTGCATCACTTTCACTCCGGAATAGTTTCTCATTCCCATCGTATAATCGCGCACCGCCCAGGTTCCGCGCAAATCCAGGAATTTTGCAAGCTCATTTTCGTTCTGCTTATTCGGAGCATAATAGGCTATCATCAGATTCTGGAAATAACTGAAGAGCAACGGGAGGAGCGCATAGAGCGACCCCGACTTCGGGTTGCTGTCAAAATAGTTTATTATCTGATTTGCCTTGAAAACATCACGCTGGATGATGGCGCTGCGAAGTTCGAAAGCATTGAAGTCCTTGCTCACTCCTATTTCACGTTCCACCACAGCCGGAGTCACCCTTCGGTCGGAGTCAGGAAGAGAGATGAGCAGCTTGTCGAGTTCGGAGGTGAGGCGATGAAGATCGGCTCCGATATGATCTGCCACCATCTGCACCGCCTTCGGTTCGATGGTTGCCTTGCGAGCCTTGAGATAGGTTTCGATGAAACCCGGAAGCTGACGGTCGTAGAGCTTTTTACTCTCGAACACCACTCCCACCTGTTCGGCTCTCGGAACAAACTTCTTTCTGCGGTCGATACTGCCGTTTTTGTTACAGATGACGAGAATGGTGGATTTCACCGGTTTCTCGAGATACTTCTCCAGGGCATCCAGGCTCTTCAGATTCTGTGCTTCTTTTACAATCACCACTCTGAATTCCGCCATCATCGGATATCCCTTACACTGATCCACCACCTGCACCGCTGTGGTATCCGCCCCGAAAAGCACGGTCTGGTTGAAGTCCCGCTCTTCCGGCTGGAGCACGTTTTCGGCGATATAATCGCAGATCTTGTCTATATAGAAAGGTTCGTCGCCCATCAGAACATACACGGGCGCAAACTTCCGAGCCTTCAGATCTTTCATGATCGACTCGTAACTTATTGCATTTTTCTTTTCTGCCATTGATTTATTTTTTGTATCTTTGCACTGTGATTCCAGTCTGCCATCCATCTGTCTGCACAGAGAATCCAGCCTGCAATCCATTTGCAAAGGTACAAAAATAAATCGAACTATATATATAATAAGGTATAAAAAATGATTCGCTTGAACTTACCAACCTTCGAAATGAAGGTTTCGGGCACGAAACAGCAGCCCAAGATACTGGATGTACTGCGCAGGAAATACGTAGCCATCACGCCCGAAGAATGGGTGCGCCAGCACTTCGTACACTATCTCATCGAGCACAAGGGCTACCCTGCCCCGCTGCTCGCCAACGAGATCCAGCTGAAATGCGGCGACAAGGTGCTGCGTGCCGACAGCGTGCTCTACAGCCGCGAGCTCCGCCCCAGGATGATTATCGAATACAAGGCGCCGCATATCCCCATCACGCAGAAGGTGTTCGATCAGATTTCGGTATATAACCTCCTGCTCCACGTAGATTACCTGGTGGTGAGCAACGGACTGGAGCACTATATCTGCCGGATGGATTACGACGACAAAAAATATTTATTCCTCGAAGAGATTCCCGACTATACTGATTTATTGACAATATAGGAAAATCAGACAGAAAGACAGCCAGTCGGATCCTCTCCCCATTCTTCCATCATCACCCCCCAAAAACGCCCCCATTTTATCCCCCCTCCAAAAATTTTGCGTATTTCCGGC
>NZ_QSIG01000110.1:0-1596 GCF_003468525.1 Prevotella sp. AM34-19LB
CAAATTTACACACGGAAAAGACGGGATGAGAATAATATCTTCTGGTACTTTTGTGCTCTATTATAGAATAAAAGATGGATTTTATAAATTAATGAAGATGGAAAATCGAGGCATATAGATATTAGTGATATAATATAGGTTAACGTGAAATATCTTCAAACAAATTTTAATTTGTCTAAATAGATGCCGCTAATCTCAAAAAATCATTTATTTTTAACCGATTATCACGATAAAATTTTATATTTGTAGCGTTAAATGGTTTTAGAATTATGGCAAAGAAAAATATAGACTTAGCAGTAGTCCTTCATGATGATTGCGACTACAAGGACTGGCTTGTGGAACTCAAGGAACGATTCTACAGCCATCGCCTCAAAGCGTCATGTGCCACCAATGGCTACTTGTTGGACTTCTATTGGAAGTTGGGACGAGACATTGAAGCTAAGCAATATACTAATACTTATGGCTCTGGATTTTACAAAAATCTCAGTCAGGATTTGAAGAACGAAATGCCAGGGGTGAAGGGATTCTCACCAACTAATTTGAAGTACATGAGCTACTTTTATAAGCTCTATGCACCATTACAAGCAAATTGTCCGCAAGATGCGGACAATTTTATAGAGGACTTGTATATTGCAGATATTCAGCGAGTTGTAGCACAAAGTGAAAATCGTCCGCAAACTGCGGACGATTTCAAATTGCTTTTTCTTATTCCTTGGGACCACCATCGTCGTATCATAGATAAGTGCAAGGGCAATATGGATAAGGCTTTGTTCTTTGTAAGAAAGACTTGGGAGAACAATTGGGGGCGTGACGTTCTGCTCAACTGGCTTGACACTGACCTTTATGAGCGTGACGGCAAGGCTATCACCAACTTCCAGGCTACGCTTCCTGCTGTACAAAGCGACTTGGCGCAACAGATAACCAAAGACCCTTATCAGTTGGATTTCCTTAACTTAAGGGAGAAATATGACGAGCATGACATTGAGGAAGAATTGGTGAACAATGTAACACGTTTTCTTTTGGAACTAGGGAAGGGATTCTCTTATATGGGTAGACAGTTTCGTTTGGAGGTAGGTCAGCAGGAGTTCTTCCCAGACTTGCTGTTTTACAATGCCCACCTCCATGCCTATGTAGTCATAGAGCTAAAAGCCCAGTCGTTCCATCCATCATTCTTGGGACAACTAAGTTTCTATGTGTCGGCCATCAACCATCAGTTCAAGACCGACATAGACAATCCTACCATTGGCTTGCTTATCTGTAAGGACAAGGACAACGTAGTGGCTAAATATGCCTTGGAGTCATATAAGGAACCAATGGGTATATCGGAATATCAGCTCTCCAAACTCTTCCCGAAAGACTTCAAATCATCTATGCCGACTATTGAGGAATTGGAAAAGGGATTGAAAGATAATCGAGAATAACGAGCCAAGATGCTTAATATGAATAAAGAAGAAATAAAACAAGATTCTTATGATACGACTATGTATTTACCTCAGTTCGGGATAATAATCTCAGCCTAAAGGCTTTATAATGTTTTTATATAAGGGACACAGTGGCTTGGCAACCATCTATATATCTTGGATGGTTGCTGAGACA
>NZ_QSIG01000111.1:0-1562 GCF_003468525.1 Prevotella sp. AM34-19LB
ATCTCTCAAAGGTGTACCTGCTTTGATTGCTTCTCTTGGATAATGACCTGTAGGGATCAATACCATCGAAAAACACGCTCTATTAGTGTTCATATCGGCCATTTTAAGCCCTTATGACGAATTGTTTAACATAAACTAAAATTTTAAGATGAAAAAAGATATGCCTTAGAGGGGCTTAGGTGGAGTCGTGATAGCGGTTCTGCCCTCTATGATACACCCCCAAACGGCCGTTCTCGGACGGGCTGGGGGGGTGGTAATCTGTAGAACTCCATCATTCTGCGTACAGAGCCAGATATTTCCCGCTCCATCCGTGCTGATGTCATTGCAGTAGATGAGTCGGTTGTTGCCAATCTGGGTATATTTGCTCCAGCCTGCTTGCGGCTGGTCTTCATCTAAATAGCAGATACCTTCTCTGGTACATGCCCATAGAGTATTGGTGATAGGGTCTTCTACGAATTTATAGAAGATGTCGAAGTTGTTGGTGGCGTATGGATATTGATGATATTGCGGATTCTTCAGATTGTCCGGATTGCTGATGCACAGCACTCCATATCCCCAGGTTCCTACCCAGAGATGATGATTCTTGTCGAAAAAGAGCGAGTAGGCAGAATTTATGTCATTCAGCTTCGGGTAGCTGCGGAAAACGTTGCTGCCACGTTTCAGACGCATCAGTCCGGAAGACCAGGTGCCGACGAGAAGGTCGCCATTCTTGTCTTCAGCTACACATTTTACGCTGAAAGAATTGAGGCGCTGTTTCTTTCCGTTTTCATCGATGCGCCAGGCATTCCTGGAAGTATAGGTATAGAAGGATTCATTTTCCGGATTGAAATAAGATAATCCTCCATCTGTACCAACCCAGAGTGTACCATCTCTCGAAACAAAGAGATGGTAGATGATTCTCTGATCTTCGCTTGGCAGGAAATAGGTCTTGAAAACGCCAGTCTTCCGGTTTATCTTTACCAGACCGTTTCGGGTTCCCAGCCAGAGATTGTGCTCGTGGTCTTCTGCCATGGAACGGATGTCGTTGTTGGGAAGAATACCAGGAGAAAGAGCATTCGATTTGTACGATTTCACGGTATAGCCATCGTATGATTTGAGTCCGGAATTGGTTCCCACCCACATCATTCCTTCGCTATCTAGTATCATGCAATGGCTTTCAGACGCTGGCGAAATGTTAAAAGATGCAATGCTGCGGTATGGAAATGTTTCCGCTTTAGCAATGATGCAGCACACAAAAGTCAGTATCAAATATATTGTTCTCATCTCGATTATTAGTATTTCTTTGTATTTTGGGTACAAAATTACAGCTTTTTCCCGAATTTTTCCCTTATTTTCTCGAATTTTTCCCTAATATATGATAAAAAAGACCGAATTTTGCAATTGTGAAGCAATAAAAGTTGCCTTGGCGAGAGCGAAGGCGGCACTTTACATTTTTTACATAAACAGTATAATACCTAAAATCCGCAACTATCATCCAATACACGATTAAGGGTAGATTTATGAGTCGTTAGTAGCAGCTTTCAGTAAAAAGCAACAGCACAACATCAATATGTAGCCACCAT
>NZ_QSIG01000112.1:0-1543 GCF_003468525.1 Prevotella sp. AM34-19LB
CCATTAGATGAATCGACCATTTTAATTAGTCTGCTTTGGTTTCACAACTTGTGCAGACTTGAACAACAAATTTAACTTATTTAACCAGGTAGTCGATAGGGGAATCGAACCCCTATGCCAAGATTGAGAATCTTGTATCCTAACCATTAGATGAATCGACCAACGATGCAATCTTGAACTCCGCTTGCGGAAGGTGGGGGATTCGAACCCCCGGTACGGTAATCCCGCACGTCAGTTTAGCAAACTGGTGGTTTCAGCCACTCACCCAACCTTCCAATCGGATATTGTTGCCAAATCAACAAGCATCGTTCTCAAATGCGGGTGCAAAGATACTACATTTTTTTTGTTCCACCAAATTTTTCTGAAACTTTTTTCAAGAAATATGCATATTTTCTTGTTTTTTCTTGTTTTTGGGAGGATTTATAGGGGATAAGCTGACTTTGTCAACAAAAAAGGAGGCAGATTTACCAATTATTGGAAATCTGCCTCCTGTAGGAAAGGGTCGCTCGATGATGTGATGAAACTCCGAATGTCATAAACATTTGAGAGCTCTCCGCTTTTGTAATCCACCGGCTTTGCAGCTTAGTTGACATGTCAGTTTATGTGGCCCGCCATAGGCAAGAGAAGTCTTCTCGGTTTCATAAGTGTAATTTGATGAGTATCCCGATCGAACCGACACGACCCTTATATCTTTGTCGAATAGACATAGCATAGGCTATCATCTATTGATAGAAGTCTTTGGGTTTTCTATACTGCAAAGATAATGCAATCTTTTGAAACTACCAAATCTTTCTGCTGATTTTTTCGAAAAATCTTCTTTATCAAAAGTCAGAACTCCCTTTTCCTTGTTTCTCTCAAGGGTCAAGACTTCTTTTTCCTGAGCTCTTCGTATATTTCTTCGAAATATTTCCTGAGTTCTGTCTTGTCTTCAATGATATTCCGCAGCTCTTTCAGAGCCTTCTCATTGGGTGAGTTAGGAATCCAGAGCTTGATGTAGCCGTTGCGGGAATATTTCTCGTCCATGTGGTCGGCGAACCGCTGCCATTGCTCTTCTTTTCCTTTTCCGGGATAGTTCTCCTCTCCGTATTCGATGGCACGAAGAAAGATTTCGTGAACATCGATGTCGCGGTCGGCTTCGGCAACAATCTTGCCATAGATGCTTCGGGGCTGGCGACTGGAGGAGGCGCGGTGATCCTCCACGGCTTCTTTCATGATTTTAATCTGCTCGGGAGTGAACCAGCGCTTCAGACGGGCATCAGCCTGAAGGATTTTCCCACTGGTGAGGTGGTGGATGGCGCGCGGACCGCTCATTCCCAGGTCGTGATAGGCGGCAACGATATAAACCATGTCGATGTCGGCACCTGTTACAGGTATGAGTTTCAGGGCGTTTCTGATAACACGGGTCACGTGGCGCAATCCGTGGCTCTCGCCAAACTCTGTATATTTGGGCAGGATTTGTGTTTCCACAAACTGCATGATTTCGAGATTTACTTGTTGCTTCATACTTTTTCTTCTTTTATATATATAATGTACGCGCGTACAT
>NZ_QSIG01000113.1:0-1519 GCF_003468525.1 Prevotella sp. AM34-19LB
CCTTCTCAAAACGTTCGTTTGCTGTCATAATTTGTTTGATTTTAAAATGATGGTGCAAAGGTACGAATAAATGAGAAGTCTACAATGGTATAAACGCGGAGCCGCTTACCCTTCCGATCGAGAAAAGGCTCCTCACGGTTTATTCCCATTTTTCTCAAGCCGAGAGAGCGAGGAGCTGATAGGCCTGTCCATTTCTGGTATGCCTGCTCTTGCATCCCATAAACTTGAGGGCTTGACCTATCTTGATCTTCGTACTCAAATTTCCTACCAGCATAGGATATTGCAGATGAAGCACGTCGAAAACCTCGGAACTCACCATCCATTTGCCCTCCTCTTCCTCTGCCGGCATTCGGAAACAATAGTTGATCATGGTCTCCAGATCATCCACCTTGAAGAAGGGCTGGTTGAATTCCTGGATGCGAGCCACCTCATCATTGGTGAACCAATAAGGGGTCTGCTTATCACGAAGCTCATACATCATTTGTGCATAGAGCTGGTCATAATTGATGACCGAACTGTTGTCTATAAACTCCCCGTCGGGAACTCGAAGACAGAGGTAACGGCGACTTCCCGTCGGGTCGCAGAGAGGATGCTCATCATTGGTGGTTGCCAGAAAAGAGGCGTATCTTCTGCGGTCAGCCTGACTCTTTCCGAAGATAGGGCGACCATTCACCTTTACCTTCGAAAGCGTCTGCTTCAGCTTGCCCTGCTGGGCAACGGTGATGTTGGCAAGCTCATCAATGTTCACCAGAAGATTATGGGTGAGCGCCATTTCTGAATCAAACTTGTTGCCGAAGTTGATGTGGTCGAGAAAATACTGGCGAAGTTCCTCGGGCAGCAGTCGGACGGCGAAGGTACTTTTTCCGCAACCCTGCTGTCCGATAAGCACCGGTACGGCTTCATTTCCGTGCAGCATGTCCATCTGCAGCCAATGGGCTACTGCCGAACGGAACCAGGTGGCGCACCAGCCAAGCTGTTCGCTGGTCAACCCCGGAATTCTGCCGAAAAGAGCAGCCACATGGTTCTTGCCATCCCATTTCGGCAATTTGTTCATGTATTCCTGGATAGGGTCGAAGACGGGAACGGCATCCGACTTGATATACTCCTCGATGTCCTGTCTTGGCGACTTCTTCTCGCCGATTCCCAATTTCTTGGCGCGGCGAACAATGGAGTTGAAAGCCTCAGCTGTAAGAACCTTCCAGTTCTTCTCTTCAGGTTTGATGCAGAAGAACTCGGTCTTTCCGTTCAAAACATTTCTGCGGAAGAGGTAAAACTCCTCCAGAAAGCTCTCTACCTGGTAGATTGCTGATTGATTACCTGCCATCATAGATGACTTCAAATTAGTTTTTGTTTCCATACTCATGGTTTTAAAATTATTAATAATGTTGTGATTCACCCTCAAAAAAGATGGTAAGCGGCTCCGCGTTTATACCATTGTAGACTTCTCATTTATTCGTACCTTTGCACCATCATTTTAAAATCAAACAAATTATGACAGCAAACGAACGTTTTGAGAAGG
>NZ_QSIG01000114.1:0-1478 GCF_003468525.1 Prevotella sp. AM34-19LB
ATATAGAGACTTACTTCCCGACCGATGGAAAAAGCAGTAGCAGCATTTGTTTAATCAGCTGTTACTGCTTTTTTTTGATTATGCAAGGTATAAACGCGGAGCCGCTTACTATTATTTTAGAGGAAAGAATATCAGAGAGGCAATGGTTCCGTCATCAATGAAGACCAGGCTTTGTCATCAATGAAGACCAGGCCCTGTCATCAATGAAGACCAAATCTTGGAATAAATGATAGCTGAACCTCGCGATAAGTGAAGAGTGGTGAAGAGTGGTGAAGAGTGAACCACCACTCTTCACTGCCCACACCCCCAGTGTTTATAGGGGTTTCAGCCGATTTGGTGAAGAGTGAAGAGTAAAAGCGAGAGTAGTCTTTTTACAGATAGTTCAGCTGAATTTTATCTCCCGACGTATCGTTTTGTGCCTGGCAATGGCACAAAGTTGCCCTGGTAAAGGGCAATATCTTGCCATAACCAGGCAGTAAATGGAATAAGGCAAAGAATGCCAATATTCCACTCCGTACTGGATATTATTGGTGTATTGAACGAGCAGGATGATTATTCTTGGTTCCAATAAAAAATGTTATTTTTGCATCCAATAAAAGAAATATGCAATGATGAGAAGAAAGACAACTTATAATTTTTTGCAAATCGTTATCATAACCGTTTTGTTTCTGCTGGTTTCATGTGGCGGAAATCGTTTTGTGGATTCCAAGATGGCAAGTGCTGATAGTTTGATGGATGTCTGTCAGGATTCGGCACAGACAGCCTTAGCCATGCTTGATAGTCTAAAGGCGCAGAAGCCTGATATGAGCAAGGCACAACAGATGCATTATGATCTATCTATGCCAAGGCGATGAACAAGAGCTTTGTGGATTTTACCACAGATAGCGTGATGAAGCGAGTGGTTGCCTATTACGACAAGCACGGCTCTGTGAATGAGCGAATGCTGGCATATTATCTTTTAGGCTGTGTGTATCGGGATCTGCAGGATGCCCCTGCTTCTCTCGACAACTACTATAAGGCAGTGGAGCTGGCTGATACCACGAGTGCCTCGTGTGATTATGCCTTGTTGGCTAGGATTCATGGCGCTATGGTAGTTTTGTATAACAAGGAATCTTCTCCTCTGATGTCGATAAAAGAAGCGAAGCTTGCTGCTAAATACGCTTGGATGGCTAAGGATACATTGGCAGCAGTAGTTGCTTATCGCAACCAGGTTGGTGGTTATTATGACTTGGGCAATTCGGATTCTGTCTTGAGTATTTCCCTCAAAGCCCATGATTTCTGCAGAAAAAATGGGCTGGCTACAGAAATGTATCATGGTTTGAATGCTATCATAGATGTCTATATTAATAGAAAAGATTATAAGCGTGCAGGTTATTATATCCAGATGATGCGGCAAAAAGCAGATCAGTTTATTACCCCAAGTCAGGTTCGTAGAGGTAGTGAACTCTTATATTATAATATAGGTAGATATTATTGCG
>NZ_QSIG01000115.1:0-1352 GCF_003468525.1 Prevotella sp. AM34-19LB
GGACATTGATGCTTGGACTACCGAGCACTTGTCCAAAAACTGGGTGACAGAACGAACCAAAACTCTCAAACAAGTGAGTTAATATTGGAACATAGAACTGGACACCCTATCTATTTTTTCAATTTCTGGCGCATAGAATCACCTTTTAACTCTATTTTACTTGCATTTGCTACCAAACGGTCCATAATGGCATCTGCCAAGGTAGGATCACCTATATAATCATACCATTTGGCAATAGGAAGCTGTGAAGCGATAATGACGGACTTTCTCTCGTATCTCTCTTCTAGGATTTGGAGCATTGCGAGTCTGGTCTTGTCATCCATTGGCTGCAACCCGAAGTCATCCCATATGAGCAAGTCATACTTTTCTAGATTGGTTATCATCTTTAGGTACGACCCATCCAGCTTACTGAGTGCAACTTTCTCCACAAAGCTGTTCATGTTGAGATAGAGAGTTCTATAGCCTAGCATGCAAGCCTGTCTTCCAAGGGCACAGGCAAGAAAGGATTTTCCGCAGCCACACTTTCCTTGTATGAGCAAGTTCTCATGCCTGCGTATAAAGGCACAGTCAGCAATGGCGGCAAGGTCATCCTTGGTGAAGTTGCGGTCTGTTCCACAGATGACATCCTCTAAGAGTGCCGTATATCTAAGTTTGCTGATTTTTAGATACATGGCGGTCTTTCGATCTCGTCTGTCCTGCACCTCTGCATCCACCATCTTGGAGATGGCGACTTCCAGGGATGGGCGGTTCTGTACAGGAAGGCTGGTCATGGCCTCGAAGGAGGATGACATACCTCTGAGTTTCAACTCGTTGAGTTGTATGATGGTTTCTTGTAAGTTCATGTTACTATGCATATTTAAATGTTCATAAATGCCTCCGCGCCTCTCACATAGTCGTTCTGTGGCACGTTTGAGACTGTTTCTTCCCCGTCAACTTGGTCAAGGTTCTTTTCCAACACGTTGCGGATGGTCGTGTAGGTGATGGATGAACAACCTGCCAGACGCTTGCAGGCCTTCTCCAGACGCTCCTTGCCATACTTGCGCTTGAGAGACAGGACTCCTTGGCAAGACTTGTACGACTGCTCTATATGCTTCGTGCGATTGAGGATGGATTGGACAGCAGCAGTGGTGTTGCAGCCAACCAATGCCGCCTCCTCCAGGAAATAAGCGGCGTTATATCCCTGTCCGTGCTTATAGGCAAGATGCTTGTCTGGCATATGCTCGTCAAGCGTGCTGTACCCTGGTCCTTGGCGACGCTGATGGATGGCTATGCGAGAACTCCCGGAGTAAACCTCCACGGTATCTAAGTCCCACAGTACGCTCACCTTTTGCCCGACATACTGGTATGGCACG
>NZ_QSIG01000116.1:0-1331 GCF_003468525.1 Prevotella sp. AM34-19LB
GGACATTGATGCTTGGACTACCGAGCACTTGTCCAAAAACTGGGTGACAGAACGAACCAAAACTCTCAAACAAGTGAGTTAATATTGGAACATAGAACTGGACACCCTAGTAATGTATTCATGCTCATGTTCCTATTTTATAATTCTCTTATGATATGCTTGATGGCAGCAATCGGGTGATACAAAATCATTCTCGGACCAGCCCAGCGCATTACTTTGCACATTCGTTCTTTCATCTGAGGGCGATAGCAGTGGATGGGACACTTCTTGCAAGTTGGCTTGGTCTCGCCAAACTTGCAATGTTCCAGTCTTGCCGTAGCGTACTGTAACAACTCTTGGCACCCAGGACATAATTCCTTATTGCCTTCCTTCTTCCTGCAGTACAGACGTATCATCTGCTCCACAACTCGCTGCTCTTCCTTTATTCTTTTCATCTTTTTATGTCAAGAATGGATCAAGCGTAGCCAGCAGTTCGGCTTTATCTACCACACCGCTTGTGCGCCACAATACTTCTCCGTTTCGGAAAAGCATCAGCGTAGGCACGGATTGAATGCGGTATTGGCTTGCTATTACGCCGTACTTGTTCACATCCACCTTGATGATTCGGATGCGGTCGCCCAACACACTCTTCACCTGCTCCAGAATGGGGTGCATCGCCTTGCAAGGTTGACACCATGTGGCAAAGAAATCGACCAGAACAAGCTGGCCACTGTTTATTACATTATTAAATGTCTCCATAATTATTTATCTATTTCCGTGAAACGATTAAAAGTTCTGCCGTCGTAGCGAAGAATCCGTGTAGGAATAATATCTTCTTCATGCTCAAATCATTTGATAATGATGCGCCTATAATCTAGGAGGATAAGCCATGCTCAACTCCATATCAGCGCAATATATCTGCAAAAATACAAAAAATATTCAGAAAAGTGATTTTATGGATGAATTTTGTTTGCAGGGCGAACTTGATTTAACCTTATTTTATATGATAGAGGGATATTTTGAAAAAAAACGAAATCCTTAATGACCTTGACCTAATGACCGGCCAGGATCCCACTGAACCTTCACGTTGGTGATGTTCTGCGCCGTAAACTTGTCGGCAGTCTCTGCGCCCTTGGAGCTGAGCAGGAGAGAGAAGTCGCCCAGACGGATCTTCTTGCCTTCGAGCAGCATCTCTCTCATGCAGTCCACAGCCATGTAGAGGATGGCGCTGATGTCAGCTCTTGAATACACACTGCCGTGAGAAGTGATGTGCTTGGCAAACTTCTCGATGGTCATCACATCGGTGTACTGCGAGATGGCGAACGCATTCTGCTTCTCGGTCTTCACCAGGT
>NZ_QSIG01000117.1:0-1312 GCF_003468525.1 Prevotella sp. AM34-19LB
ACTTTATAATTGGACACTACAAAGTTACTTAAAATCAACGAGATGCACAACTTTTTCTCCATAAAAATATACTAATTTTCAGGCGGTTTTTTAATTCCGCCAACAGGTTAACCAAAATATTCGTCTCGCAACTTTATTTTTTATATCTTTGCTCCCAAAAGTGTGTCCTGAGACAGAATGACGTCCGATATTGGCTATATTTGATAGATTCTATCAAGTCTCTGTAATGGGGATGGAGCGAAGGGGGAGCGTACTTAGCCAAATTCAAAGTCCAACTCCAGGAAATGGAGAATGAGCTAATGAATGAGGCAGCCTTTGTAATAGGAGTAATAAAATTAATAAAGAGTAAGTGCAAAGAGCCGTGTGAAGGGAGACTTTCAAGCACGGTTCCGAGAGAAGGGTGGGTGAAATTCCCTCCACTTACTCGACAAGAAATATGCAATGATGAAAAGAAAGACAACTTATAATTTTCTGCAAATAGTTATCATAACCGTTTTGTTTCTGCTGGTTTCATGTGGCGGAAATCGTTTTGTGGATTCCAAGATGGCAAGTGCTGATAGTTTGATGGATGTCTGTCAGGATTCGGCACAGACAGCCTTAGCCATGCTTGATAGTCTAAAGGCGCAGAAGCCTGATATGAGCAAGGTACAACAGATGCATTATGATCTGATTTATGCCAAGGCGATGAACAAGAGCTTTGTGGATTTTACCACAGATAGCGTGATGAAGCGAGTGGTTGCCTATTACGACAAGCATGGCTCTATGAATGAGCGAATGCTGGCATATTATCTTTTAGGCTGTGTGTATCGGGATCTGCAGGATGCCCCTGCTTCTCTCGATAACTACAATAAGGCAGTGGAATTGGCTGATACCACGAGTGCTTCGTGTGATTATGCCTTGTTGTCTAGGATTCATGGCGCTATGGGAGATTTGTATAGTGTAGGATCTTCCCCTCTGATGACGATAAAGGAAACAAGACTTGCTGCTAAATATGCCTGGTTGGCTAAGGATACATTGGCTGCAGTTGCTGCTTATCGTACGCAAGCCAGCGGTTATTATAATTTGGGAAATTCGGATTCAGTCTTGAGTATTTCCCTCAATGCTCATCATTTCTGCATGAAAAACGCGCTGGGTTCAGAAATGTATCATGGTTTGAATGCCATCATAGATGTCTATATTAACAGGAAAGACTATAAGCGTGCTGGTTATTATATCCAGATGATGCGGCAAAAAGCAGATCAGTTTATTACCCCAAGTCAGGTTCGTAGAGGTAGTGAACTCTTATATTATAATATAGGTAGATATTATTGCG
>NZ_QSIG01000118.1:0-1309 GCF_003468525.1 Prevotella sp. AM34-19LB
TTGTCTCAGCAACCATCCAAGATATATAGATGGTTGCCAAGCCACTGTGTCCCTTATATAAAAACATTATAAAGCCTTTAGGCTGAGATTATTATCCCGAACTGAGGTAGTTTTCTGTCCCTGCGGACTGTTGGAAGGCGACCAGTCGCCCTGATATCCCGGTCTTCGTGTTTCGTTCTTGTTATTCAGGTTGCCGAATACCGAGATTCGTGAATTGTCAGTGTAGTAGAGTCCGAAGAGACGAGCCAGATAGCGGTCTTCGCTTCCCCCCGCCGCCTCTATGTTGGCGATGTATCCACGGGAGTACTCACGCTTCAAGGCGACATCCATCACATAGTCCTTCTTCTCCATCTCCTTACCCATGAGTCGGCTTTTTTCTGAAGAACGGTCATACACCTTCAGTTCCTTTACGGTATAGTAAGGAAGATTGTCGAGCATCACCTGGTTCTTCCCCTTGAAAAAGTCTTTTCCGTTGAGGAGCAGATAATCTATCTTTTTGCCGTTAACGTAAATATCGCCATTACTCTTCAGTTCGGCTCCCGGCATCTGTCTTATAAGCGCATCGAGCATGGAGCCATCAGGCACATTGAATGCGCTGGCGTTAAAGACGAGCGTATCGCCACGGTAAGCCAGCTTCACCTTGGTGCCTGTCACCACCACGTCATCGAGGGCAACATCCTGATTGAATTTCTTCTTGAGCAAAAGCGAAGGGAATGAGAAATCCTTATTGCGTCCAATGTATTTGATGGTATGATTGATGCACTTCGTCTCATAGCCATCACACGCTGCCTTGATGATATAAGAAGCGGGACGTGCAGGAACATGGGTAATATAGAAGAGGCGCTTTCCCCTTCCTGTCGTAGTCATGGTATCTATCACGTTGCTGTCCTTGTCCATCACCGTGACAAAAGCCTTCAGATAGGCTTGGGTAAACGAATCTTTCACGTCACCATATACTTCTATTGTATGCTCTTTCTTTTTCTTTTCTTGCTGTTGCTACAGATTGTACTGATCGTGCAGATTGCCACGAGCATAGGTTGGCAATACAGCCATCAAAAACAAGATAATCAAGTTAATAGATTTCATATTTTACCATTTAAGTTATTACCTCAGTTCGGGATAAGAAATAGTGCCTAAAAAAGTTGGTAATCTCCGATATTTTTGTATCTTTGTAGGTGAAATCCAATTAGTTACAAACATAAAAGATATCATTATGGAGATTACCAAGGACAAAGTTACAGAATTATTTTGTATTATTGATGAATTTTACAAAGTTTTTGATGCTGAAAATGCAGGAAAATTGCTTTTG
>NZ_QSIG01000119.1:0-1266 GCF_003468525.1 Prevotella sp. AM34-19LB
AAAGTTTTGACAGGTACTCTTCATCCCAGCCTGCCTTCAATCTTTTCAGGTTGAGACTTCCCTTGGTCGCCTTGTCATTTTTCAAGATGGAGAGGGCCATTTTGCTTATGGTAGAGAAGTTCCTCGCTGCATTTTTGACTTTCTTACTTTCGTCTTCTCTGAAAGTAATGTCCAATTGCCAATGCAAGTTGTTTTCTATGGACCAATGTTGCCTAATGGCGTTAGCTATCTTTTCAGGATCTTCGTTGCTTAAAGAAGTTATGTAGTATCTTGTTTCCTCTGATGTTTCACCAGATGTCGCAACAGATCTTCTTGAGATTATCCCGACAACAGACCTTAGCCCAATAAACTTGTTCTTAAACATTTTCTGCATAATGTCCCCATAGCTTACAACAATGCAGGTCCTTTCTTCTTGACGGCCATGACCCTCATTGAAGGAATAATGCTTTGTGACAACATTGCAATTGCCCTTGTATTCGTTCTCATAGATTATGTCCTTGGCAAATTCGTAACTTTTCTTCTGATTTTCCTTCAAGGCGATAATGTAGTCCCCTTTACCTTCTATTATTTTCTCAGTTATAGAAGTTTGGCATCCCATAGCATCTATTGTTACAATGGCGTTTGACACGTCTATAGCGCTAAGCAACTTGGGGACGACTGTAATTTCGTTCGTTTTTTCACCGACTTTCTCTTGACCAAGCGATATGCTATTGTCTGCTGACCAAGCAGATACGATCCATGTACGGAAGTCATCTTGCCCAAGAGTATGCTCGGCATCACACTTGCTTGAACCACGCATAAGTTTGCCATCAATGGCAACAACACCTTTAACTTCCCCAACTATTTCCCTAACCCAGTTTCTGAAAATCTCTTCAAATCCTTTCGGATTAAAGATTGAAAAGAAACGATTGAAAGTGTCATGACTAGGGATAGACTCCAGCCCTACTAAACGCTGTTTGAAGAAGTCTAACTTACTTTTGCCAAACTCTGCAATTTCATTCCAAGACTGAGCCCCAGCTATAACCGCAGCGATTGTAATGTAAATGATATGTTCCATTTTATGGACAGTTCTACCCGCTACTCGTGGGTCGGCAATTTGTTTAGATAACTTAATAATGCTCATTTTGTACCTTTTAATTGTTAATTATTTCTCTACAAAGATACGAAAAATATTTCATATATGCAAATATATAATGTTAATATTCAATAAGTTATAGTGATACACCATAGATATTGACGAGTAAAAGATTTAATGCGTCTGCCCTG
>NZ_QSIG01000012.1:0-75253 GCF_003468525.1 Prevotella sp. AM34-19LB
CTGTTCAAGACAGACTTTGGTTAAAGACCATGCTTTTCTGGTTAAACCAGCGTATTACCTCAAGTCGCTTTATGGGGTAAGGGGATTTTGTGTCTGCGACATTTCTGTTGTGCAAGAAATATGTACAATAAAATGAATTTTGTCGCTTTGCAAGCAAAATCCCACTAACCCTATAGGTTGCGGATTTGAGGATTGTCTGTCTTTGATTAAACTTATTTCTTTTTGATAAACTCGGCAAATTCTTTTCCTGTATATGTTTTCTCTTTCATCAGTTCAAGAACTGTTTTGTCCGAGAAATCGAGCCTGAGATTGGCAGTCGTTGGGTATTTGGCATTCGAACTCCAGAATGTGAAGTTGTATTTCTCACTCGGATTCAGTGTTTTGCTGACTCTGCCATCATCCTCAGCCATGAAATTGCCACTCCTGTCATAATATGTTACAAGATACTTGATACCGGAGATAGAGTAGGGAAGTGTATTCACTATGCGAGCATCTCCATGAGCGGTTCCATCATAACTTGTTTCCCATGACCAGTTGGCTATCTTGACTTTAGTTCTCAGTTCTGCCCACGTGTCCCAGTACTTTGTACTTATCAAATCACTTAGCTTGCTTAATCTTTGTGCCAATGCAACATCATTGAGTTGCTTCTTCCCAAGTGCTCCAGTCGCTCTGCCGAACCATACCTGATCTTCATCCATTGTGACCAGTCCCTTGGAGTCATAGATATACCAGGAGGATTCTTTGTCTTTAGCGATAAACAAAGTTATACTGTCCTGCTTGAATGTGCCTGTTGCATCAGTATAGTTGTTATAGCAGCGAACAGCGATAGTATCATTCTTCACAGTGATGTCAGACTCTTCTATGTCTATAGCATCTGATTTTGCCTCTATATGCAAGCTGTCATATAGTGGATAGAAATCACCTGGCTTTCCATAAGTGGTATCTGACAACGATGTGAAGAAATTACGAGAAAGTTCCATCGCCTCGTTCTTATGGGAACAAGACGACAGAACCAATGCTGTTAATATGAATACTACAGTGTATCTCATTTCTTCTTATTATTTTTTCTTTGCTAGCTTTTTTACCTCTTCCTTGCCGTCGCTGATTCTTTTGAAAACGAAGTTGACGACAGCAGTTCTAGTATTGTCTCTGATACCTGTGACGTAGTCAGAGTTACCGAAGTTTGGAAATGCGGTGCCTGTTTCTGTGTAAGCACTGACCAGTTCCCAACCTTCCTTACCCATCTTGTTCAACATTGCAGTCTGATCTGCGAACACCAGGGTGCCGAAATCTGCAGCAATTTCTGCATCGTGTCCTGCAACCTTTACTACTTTGTATTCCCATTGCTCATTCTTGCTACCACAAGAAGCGAGCATTGCAATTAAGCAGAAACCTAAGATAAACTTCTTCATAACCTTTTGTGTTTCAATTAAGTTATATAGATAAAATTATATGTTCACGGTCACATTGTTGGCAACAGTTGCCTCCACCTCATAACCTTGCTTCATTTCAGCTTTTCCTCCACATGGGAAAGGTAGGCAGGTAAAGCAGAAGATAATAACGGATAAAGCTGTTCTGTTTGGACCTTTAATATAAACATCTGTAGATGTGAAGTTTACATTGTCGCCAGAAGGAAGAATAATATATTTGACCTTGATACCTAATCTACCACGAGTACCAAAAGCTGTTGATCTTTTTGCCTCGTACACTGAGCCCTTGGCCAGGGTTCCTGCAGGTATAGCAACTACTCCATCAATGACAACATCCCTACAAACTTTAAAATCTACACTTTCTCCTTCGTGGACATCTATTGCTCTAATAGACTTTACTGCCTCTAAAGGGACAATTGTACCACCTTTAATAGTAACTGTTTTCTGTGCAAAACCACAAATTGACAAGGCACTCACAATGAATGATAGTATTATTTTTTTCATAATCTTCAAGATTTTAAAAATGATTTATTGAAAGTTTTTCTTATTCTGCTCTTTTGTAAGCTTCTAATTTTCAGACATTTCTTTTTAGAAAGTCTAAAAATCAAATCCAACTTTGACGCTAACAGACTCTGTATCATATGTAGCAGGCTTGCGAGTATAACTCATATCATATCTGCCATTGAAACGTTCAAATGTTTCAAATTCAAGTTTCTCAGCAGCATATCCTACAGACAAGCTAAGCCCCTGCTTGTTATTCAATGCATATCTAACACCCAATGATGCCACCACGTAAAGGCCACCGTTATTGGTAACAAACGTTCCTCCCTTGATGTCAACGAAAGGCGAAATCTTGCCTTTCGTGAAATTGCTACGGAAGTTTGCGAAAACCGGAATATCAACTTTACTGTCTCTTACATCAAGTGGTATTTCCATAT
Organism: Prevotella sp. AM34-19LB; assembly: GCF_003468525.1. Lineage (NCBI taxonomy): Bacteria > Pseudomonadati > Bacteroidota > Bacteroidia > Bacteroidales > Prevotellaceae > Prevotella > Prevotella sp. AM34-19LB. The sequence continues at coordinate 2,369 of NZ_QSIG01000012.1, forward strand.
CACCAGTTTTGTAAGATGACATAAAATGCAAGCCAGTACCAGCACCAAGGAATATATAAGGATTCACTTGATATCCATGTGTTGTGTTGACTTCAAAACGACCAAAGTCATAGTCACCAATACCAATTGAATAACCTGCTTCAACGTGGCCTTTATAGCCAGATTGCATACTTTGTGCATTGCTATTGATAGCCAATGCCATTGTAGCTGCTAAAAGAATTGCTATTTTCTTCATAACCTTATAATATAATAATGTGAAAAATCCATTTTCAGAAGGTAACTACCAATCGCAATTATCGTCATAGCACTCATCATTCTCGATGCCTTCATACTCATCACGATCGCAATAACGGCTATCGTGATAGTCATCGTAAGAACAATCATGGTCACAGCAACAGTCATCATAACCATCTTCATAGCCACGATCATAATTTTCATGGTCTGAGGATGTATTGTTGCCAGCGTTGCGATGCGCTTTCTTTTGGCTGTTTGAAACGCCGCTTGAAAATAAAAAATCGAATAGTCCCATACCTTTTTCTATTAATGTTTTATATCTGATGCAAAGGTACGAATGTCTTGTGCAGCCTATCTGCACTGAATGAAAAAAAATTGAAGCCCTCTTTTTAGGGGTAGAAGGGTATGATTATGTTTTTTCAACTACAAAAAACATTTTATCATCTTCAACATATAAAAAAAAAACACATTAATAACATACCGACAAATAAGGGTGCGTCATGGATTTATGACACACCCTTATTATTTCAGATAGTTTACAAGCCATAATAATGAGACTCTTATTGGTTTCTCTTAATACTTTTGCCATCACATGTCATTTTCTCCGCATCATTTAGATGTTTTTTGATTTCTGAATCTTCTATAAAATGAACATTTAGTGCTGAAGAATTTGGAAAGCGATTGAAGAAAATGTTATTGCTCATATACAGATTAACAGAAACGACATCATTTGCAGTCTTCACGCTATTGTAATATTTGAGAATGCTTTGAAGAACTCTTGGTAAAACCTTGAATCCTATTCTTCCATCTTTAAACGATACCACTGCTACAACATGATAGTGTTGTTTTTTGTCAACAGCTTGCTCATTTTGTGTTTTATTACACTTATGTGAAATGGTAAGATGTCTTCCATACTTTTCATTGATAGTATTCATTATCTGTTGGAAAATCTGTCCATGTGGACTAGTGTCTTCAAGCTGATTATAGCCAATGTAATAATGAATCATTTCATGGATAATTGTATCTTCAACCTCTTCCTCTGGTAAATCTATCCTTGTATTGATACGTAAGGAGAAGTTGTATTTCTCTATTTTACCATTTTTCCCCAGTCGTTTTTTATATGTACATGCACCCAAAAAGGACTTTGCGTTACTCAATTTAATGGGGAGCATAGGGAGTTTACCGGCAAATATTTGCTGGTTAAACTCCTCAAATTTACGTTTTATATATAGAATTGTAATCTCCATTGTTAATCATCAACATTGTCATTTTCTGACAGAAAGTCAAAGACTGTATTCCAATCCACATTGCAAGGAACATATTTTACGACTTTACGGACATAATAAAATATAATCCATTGTGTAATGCTCGTATCTGTGAACTCTGTTTCTGTCATATCCTTATCCAAAATGGTATCTTTTCCATGAAGCAGAATCTTTTGGGTATCTCTATCAACAAGATCTCCTTTTTCATTCAATTTTCCCTCTGGAATTGCCTTAAACAAGGTTGAAGGGAAAAGTTCCAAGAGCATCAAATCAGCAGTAGCATCTCTCTTGTTTCTCAATAACATGTACTTATATGACTTGAATACGAATGGGAACTTACCATCATTCAAAGAATAAAGTCCATGATCCTGTTGTAAGTTGAAAGGTACTTCAGGATTCATCTTCCATTTTCCATTTTCATCTTTTTCAAGGTAACGTGACGCAGTACTTTCCTTTAGACTTCTCGACTCCCAACTCGTCACCATAAGCATATTCGCTTCCAACAGGACCGAAACGATCTACAAGATCTCCTCCAAACGTAAGGCATAGTACATCTTTTGGATCTATACCTTCAAGAATATCCGAATTATCTGTTGCAGCTGCTTTTTTCTTTTTACCTTGCTCTAATGCAAACATAACAGGATTGATATTCTGCTGGCTCATTAGCACTGGCCAGTAAAACGGTGCATCGTTCCAACCAATGTTTTCACCAGTTGCAGGATCGACACATTTCTTACCCTCCTGTTTTAACAGCATAACAACTGGTATATCTATGGCTTTCTCACGAGAAGGTCTTACATCAGTACGACCATCATCAGGAGCATCTATATATCCACCATTAGCTCTGAGTCGTGTCATGTTACGGTTTGTACGTTGCAAGACAAATACTTTTCCGCCAGACTTGCTTGCACAATACTCCAAGCACATAGCATTTCCTTAATGTCATTCTTGCGTTCAATATTGTGTATATTGCCTTTATCTTTATACACAAAAGTACTTTCAATCAAAGATAATATTTCCTTTACTGTCTCGCAATCCATTTCAAAGAATCCGTTCTCATCCTTTTTATTGAAAGAAGGATAAGTCTCTAGTAAGGTATCTATCTGTGCAATTGTCTTCTTGATGGCGGTGTTACAGCCGGTCCAGAATCCTGCGGGAACCATACGCATCTGCTTCTTCAAAGTCAATGCATTGGATGCTTTTATCTTTTGTGTTGCACAAGGCTTAATATTCTTGTCATAGCCAACAAACACCGCATTCACATCAGTACCTTTATCTCTTCCCTCCAAGAACCACTCTCTAAGCTGGTTATCCAGTTCATTCATTCTAACTAAGATTCTATAAATGGTGGAAGTTGTATGAAGTCTGGTCACAGCCATATCTTCCTTGGAACGTGCTCCATACATTCGAGCATGCTGAAGTACCGTATCTTGCTGGAAGTTTTTCGGATTGCGACCATAGAAGAAGCATAGCATATTTTTGATAGTAATACCTCTATCAAGTATGTTACCACCAATGAAGATATTGGCAGCTGTATCTAACTGTAACTCGCCTGTTTCCTCATCCAAAAGTGACTCTACTTGTTCATCAGAATTGACAATCTGCACATGGTAGTTGTTCTTCTTAGGATTGAAGATATTACGAATCTCGTCCATTACATCTTCTTTCATAGGCAAATCTACAGAAATAAATTTTTCTTCACGTCCCTTTCTGTTTGATTCGATGAAATCATTATATATTGCATCTATGGCTGACCAGATTCTTTGGTCGGACTGGTCTTCTTCCACAATGGCATTTTTGATAGAGTCTATGAGACGGTTGATAACACGACTTTGCCAATCATGATTCTTCTTATCCAGTTCTACATGAATCAACGCACTGGTTTTGTAATCTCTGTTCTTGGTATTTCGTTCTTGGATTCGACGAATTGCTGTTGCCATGAAATATGATATGAGCGCATAAGTCAAACCATAGATGTTTGCAGAAGAAACGGCATTGTTCAAGTATCGCTTATCCTCATGACCTAGAACATCAATGCATTTTTGATCTATCTGGTGGAAAAGATGACTATACATCGAATCGGGATTCTGGGAATCCTCAAAATATTGCTGACCACCAATATAAGCAGCATGAACTGGTACAATACTTGTGAAGCGTGGCTTGAATGGTTTCACTACATTACCATTGAGGTTCAGCTCTCCTTGTGGCTGCAAATATAAGCAATAAGGCGTAGCTGTCACTTGTAGATAACGGCAATAGTCTGGAATCTTACGGAAATCGTCTATCTGCTGACTGATTTTCGCCATCTCGGTCTCTGCATCTTGGGCTATAGGATTGCCATCTTCATCCTTCAATGCTTGCAACTTGACAGAACGATAGTTTCTACTAGCAAAGTCTGCTTCATCGTCAACGATGAGTACCTTTTTTTTCTTCAAAAAAGTGCAGTTCTTCGAGAACATATCTATCAAATGGCTCATATTAGTTGCCTGTTTCTTACAAACAATTACAGTTTTACAACCTTCAACCTTTGCCTGCTTCAAATTGTTCCACACTTTCATGATGTCATAGATGTTGATTGTAGCTTTCTGATCCAAGTTATCTGATGGTTTGAAGAAACGATAGTCTTTCTTCATACGCATAATGGTTTGTTGAGCCAAAGGTTTGGTTCCCTTAGTAAAGACAATAGTGATGTCTATACCTTTGTCGAAAGCGAGACCGATGATGTCTTCAAATGTATCTGTCTTACCGCACTGAATTTTACCGAGCAACAAACCTGGTTCCTCGGCATGCTCACCATCTTCAAGCAACAGATTTACAGTGTCTTTGATACATTTAACCTTTTCCTCTGGCATCTTACCATAAGGATAGTTGGCAACCAACGTATCATAAATAGGGGTATCAGTATTTGTTACCACCGCCTTAGTATTTACAGCAGCCTTCAACACTTGATGTTGCTTTTCCATCCAGTCAGGAACAGCTACGCCAATAACTTTAAGCGTATTAATGGCAGCCTCACACTCGGCCAATGTCTTATAAATTACTTTTTCCATATATTAATCTTTTTATATTCCATCATATAGTTTATTCTGTTCAAAGGAGTACCATCTGAACCAAACAGGAATACCGTATGTCTTCCGGATAAATTCCATATAGGCTATATCTTTGTCATCTGGCTTTTGTGGACCAACTATGAACATTTTTGTAGCTCTCTTCATGTTTGGATAATGGGTATATTCTAGTATTTGCCCCAATGCCTCCCTGATACTTTTCTTTGCTGAATCCGTCTTGATTTCGAAATAATGCCATTCGTCAGTTTCCTTATAGATTCCCTTAATATCAACCCTTTGTCCTTCTAAATCTAAAAGCGAGGTTTCAACATATAGATGAACATACTCGTCCTTGATTAGTTCTGCGACAGCATTTTGAATTTTTTTATGTAATGGGTCTATCAAGACCTCACCTCTCTCAGTTGTCTTTATAAAGCTACTTGTATCGAGAACTTTCGCCTTTCCTTCCTCGTCACTCTCAAAAACAAAGTCATTTTTCTTATCCATGAGATTGTAACGATGACCAGGAATTGAATCAGGGGCTAATATTGGCTTATTAGAATAGTTAAGAGTTGCCTCAGAGAACTTGAACTTGACATTGAAGAACCATTTAGGCTTGATGTCTTTTACTGTTCCACCTGCAAATCTGATTTCATCTTTCATCTCCTCGATCCACCCTTTTTCCTTATAATATTGGTAAATTATCTGGCTCTCTTCTGGTGAAACCCCAATTGCATTATGAAGACACCCCACATATACCTTTTGCTTCAAAGGCGAGATAGAGAACAGATGGATGTTATAAACAGCGCCTATATGTTTTCCACTCGCTACATTCATTGGTTGCAAAAAACCATAATGATAACCATTTGGCTCATAGATACGTGAATCATCCAATATCCATTCTTCATGTCCAAATCCAATCTTTTTCTCATATGAGCCATCAGATTGGGATTTGCCCTCACTTCCAGAAGGTCTCTTCCAGTCGTGAGTGTTCCAACATATTCTAGCAATTTTCTCCATTCTACCTATTTATTTTGTATAAGCTAGATTAGTTAGTGCAAGAAAACTGCACTAACTAATTTATTCTTAGTCATGATGTTTTTCTTCTGCTGCAAATGCGTAAGAAGAGGATTCGTCCTCTGGAAGTTTATAAGGAACAGTACCAGCTGCTCCATCCACATCTCTACCAGCCATCTCTAAATTTGTAATAGAGTAGGCCATGACATAAAGATACAGTGATACTACGACCTTAATGCCTGCATTTACTTCCTCGTCAGAAGAAGAAGGAGCATTATGAGCTTCATCATTTCTCCAGTTTCTAACCATTTGAAGATAAGTAGAGAATTTCTTGCCGTCATCATCCGTAGAATACTTCAAATTCCACAGGCACTTGAAAGCATGGATGGCATCTGCAAGACCTGGCTCCTTACCGTCTTGACCTTGAATCTCATCATCATTAATCAAGAAATATAGTTTCTTCAAGAAAGCCTCATATTTCTGAACCAGCGAGTTGAAGAAAGTATATCTTACGATAGGGGTGAGGTTTGGATTTGCATAGATATTGTTCAATGCTTCCTTCAATAGCATGTCTATACCATCAAGTTTTGGAATACTAATAGTATTTAGTACAAAGAAGAAATTGTCAATAATCTCTGGCAAACTTCTCATCTTACTACATACACCGGTCATTTCTCCCTTCAGTGCCTCGGCGAGTTTCTCCTTCAATACTTCTTCATCATAGACAAAACTTGAAGTTGCTGCAGCTTGTTTTGCAACAGCCTCCACGAACTTACCAACCAAAGTCAAGGCGAATCCCTTCTCCTTATCCAGAATTTCCTTGAAGTGATAGTATTTGTCTATCTGTTCAATAATGGCGTCGCCAAACTTCTCCTTACAGATATTAACCATCACATCGTACGAATTACCAGCTCGTGCTGCATCCACTACCTCTGGGTCACTCAAAAGCTCTTCCCAAATTTGCTTAATGATCTTGTCGTTTTCATTCAGAATTGATGCAAAAGGACTATTTACCATGTCAAGCAGTTCAGCTACGGTTTTCTTCTCATCCTCTACTTTCTTTCCGACCTCACCTATGCGTGTCGCCTTCAATTCGGTAGGAGAGTCTTCAAGTTCGATGGCTCCGTCAAATGAAAGTTGTATTCTCAATTTGTCCAAATCTATCATGCCCATCAACTCCATAGGCAGAGTCTCTTTAGTATATGGCAAATACTTATAGAACACCTTACAGAATACATAGAACTTTTCCAAATCTGGATCTGTGAAGTCCATGAGCTGAGCTAAGAAACCATACTGGCGTACGAAACGGTTCACTTCCTTGCGATACTTATCTTTGTCTTCATCTGATAACGAATCCACTCGCTCATGAACTATTTTTAACAAGATGGAAGGTACCTCATGCACCTTGTCCTTGTCTATCATTCTCTCACATACCTTGTCTATTTCACTTTCATTGAAGATATTCCAGTTCTGAACAGTCTCTTTCAGCGTATATACACGTTGTGTATCAACATCACCTGTCAGGGTGGTCTCTGTATAATACTGATTAAACGCTTTGCGTACTGATTCTGCATCGTTGCGGAAATCAACGACAAGCGTATCTTCCTTATATGGCCAATAGGTACGGTTCAAACGAGAAAGTGTCTGAATGCACTGGATTCCACCTAAGCTGCGGTCAACAAACATGGTATGTAGCAACTTTTGGTCGAAACCGGTTTGGAACTTCTCGGCTACAATCAATATTTTGTAATCGTTTTCCTTGAACTTTTCAGCAATATCATTGTCCGTAACACCATCGTCATTCATGTTAGCCTCGGTACATTTGTTGCCATTGCTGTCAATGACTTCTCCAGAGAATGCCACCAATGTTTTGATGGCACCGTTATATTCTTCCTTGATGATGCGGTCAATGATTTGTTTATAGTCGGCTGCCGACTGTCTGGAGTCACATACAACCATTGCTTTTGCCTGATGGTTTATTTTATTGATTGTGAACTTCATGAATTGATCAACAATCATGCTAGCCTTTCTCAGTTTGATGTACTTGTTCTTGCCCAGCCACTCACCAATCACCTTCAGGGCTTTCTTTTGTTCAAAGAGTTTGTCCTTATCCTCGTCTGGATGTTTCTCTATCAGCTCAAACTTAGTTTTGTAGCTAACATAGTTTTGGGTGACATCAAGGATAAACTTCTCATCGATGGCTTGCTTCATAGAATATAAATCATGAGCAGACTTTCCATCTTTACCATATAGAGCATAAGTCTTGTCCTTAGGTGTAGCTGTAAACGCAAAGTACGAAATATGACTCATCATCTTTCGGTAGCTTTGCATCTGAGCCATCAAGGCATCTAGAGGGCTATCATATTCTTCAGGATCGTAATTTCCCATATTCTCTAAGTCCTCCTTGGTGGAGAGGGCATTGACTAAATCCTTAGCTGCCTCATTGCCAATGGCCGTATGAGCCTCGTCCACGATGATAGCATATTTCTTGGATTTCTCATGTTTGAGGTAATCGAGCGCAAAAGCAAACTTTTGTACGGTGGAAATGATGATTCTGTTTTCTCCGTTAAGTGCATCCGCCAGTTTCTTGGAACCCTTGCGAATATCCTTAACTGTTCCTGCTGTTACCTCAAAATTGACCACGTCCTCAGCCATATTTCGATTGAGCACTATACGGTCTGTTACCATGATGATGCTGTCAAAGATAGCCGTACCATCTGGATTCGTCATGTTGGCAAGTTGATATGCGAGCCAAGCCATAGTCTTGGTTTTTCCACTTCCTGCGGAATGTTGAATCAGATAATTGTGTCCCGGTCCTTCCTCACGAACCAAACTACGAAGTTTTCTCACGGCACGGAGTTGATGAAAACGAGGGAATATAACCACTGTACGCTTTTTCTGTTCCTTAGTTTCTTTGTCCTCGTAATACTCATCATAACGCTTGATAAAATTTTCCAAGATGTCTAAGAGAGAATCTGCTTGCAATACACTATGCCACATATACGCAGTAGGGTATTCGCCTCGATGGCTGGGTTGACAGTCTCTTGGTTGAAAGGGAGGAACGCAGTTTCCTCACCATTCAAGAACGTGGTCATGAAGGCATACTGATTGTCCATGACAAAGTGAACCAGACAGTTGCGTAGCATCCTGTTGTGTGGGTCACGATGTCTCTTGTACTGTAAGATACCATGGGTATAGTTCTGGTCTGAGCCTTCGTTTTTTAGCTCAAAAGTGAACAAGGGAATGCCATTGAGTAAGATGCACAAGTCCAACTCATTGCCGCTATCCTCACCTAAAGAGTAGCGCATCTGGCGGACTACGCTGAACTTGTTAGCACGATAAAGTCTATAGTTATCCGTTCCTACACTTTCAAGCACAGGCTTGAACTGGCAGAACTTTACCTTGGCTCCGCTGACGGTAAAGCCTTTTCTCATGATAGTCAAGATGCTCTCGCCACGGTCTATTCGCTTGTTGTATTCACGAACGACTGTCATTACCTCTTGACCAGGAAAATGTTTGGTCAGTTTATTCCAAACCACAGGCTGCTGGCGCAAAAACTGCTCCAGCATCTCCACATCGCAAAGCTTTTCTATGTCGAACTGTGCGCTGCTTCTTTGATTGTAGAGGTCGCTACCAGCAAGATACCTTGCAATATGCTCCTCAAATGTTGTTTCGTTCAAGAGATTTTCCATATATGATTATTTTTATTTCTTAATTAATTCTTTATCTGCTTTTACCAATGCTGTAGGTGACTGTTTGTCCACAGTAAGATACAGCTCGACTTTTTCCTTCAAGTTCAGCGTAACACTGTCCTTATGTCTTCGCCACCATTTATAGAACTTTACAGGTTGGTCTTTATAAGGTACCGATGCCTTGACCAAGTTTTCATAACCAGGGAACTCTATGAGGATATTCAAACGGAGGTAATCCCTGTAATATGTGAAGTGTTCCAATCTTAGCTTATTGGACAACACTTTGAAATCATCAGCCTCTATGACAATCTCATTTTCCACAATGGTCTTATGTAAAGCTATTGGATCATCAATAAGCCAACGCTTTACCTTTTTTGTCTGATGCCCTATAGTCAGCAGGTTGTCTCGATTATAAAACTCCTGTTTTCTAGGCAAGAAAAGCCTCTCTTGATGTGAATTTACCTTAGCCCCAACAACAGTGCATTCAGGTGTTACTGATTTGTTGTTTCTCAAATACTCCAAGATGTCTATATGATTGACTATCTTTCCTGGATATTTCTCAAATAAATCATCATTAGACATGCCGAGGAAGAAGTCCTCCACTAAATCCCAACGTTTCTCATTGCTGAAATAATTGGTGAAGAAATGCTCAAATAAGTCGCAACTAACTTTATGTCTATTCTTAACAGATTCCAGGATGGAGTTCTTGTAACTGTCGTTCTTTGAGTCTCTCTCAATTCTTCGTGGGTCATTGAGACGCAAGAATATCTTTGGTTCATCACCACCTGTAGTTTCAAAAGACCCTAATTCCATTATTTCCAACAAAGCACCCAACCTAATATGATTCATGAGCGGAATGTCATTGATAGATAGAAATCTGTCAGCGGATTGGAATTCTTTTCCATCGAATAACTTGGCAAATATTCTCATCAACTGAGTGAACTTCGCCTGATAATTGGTACTGAAGACTTGGTATTGCATAGTAGTACCATGACGGCGCATCTGTAAGAAAGAATCTCCTTCCAACGCACGTTCTGTTGTCTTCATATAGCCTGAGTAGGTACTCAGCATGAACGAGGCAATCTTTTTGATGTTATACTTGGCATCCATGCGTTGCACCAATTCTTCCTCAAATTCATTCTGAGTGAAAAATGAATGTTTGGAACCAAGTTGTGCGAAAGATGTCTTGACTGCATCTAAAGCACCACGCACCTCAGATAAGACATCATTATATGGCCTATCAATATTGATAGTCACCATAATCTGCGGTGTCAATTCGATTCCTTCCTCAGATAAGAACTTTTGCTTGTAGAACTCACTCTTTAGCTGTGGAAAACTCTTGTCGGAGAAATGCTTTGCCCAAATGTCATCCAAATTCAACTCCAATGTATGATAGGTTCCAGATACACGAGTTATCTCTTTGAAGCATTCACCATACTTCTCCAGCAATCTGTCCATACCCACTTGGTTCGTTCGTGCATAAACCTTGGTGAACAATTTCTTTGGACGAGCAATGAGAACATTGAATCGTGTTTTGTTCAGATAGTCTTTTTCTATCATCATCAATGCCGTAGCCACTTTCTGGTCAACCTCATCGGCAGAGTCGAAGATATACGCAAAGTCATTGGCGGCGACAAGCATGTTTCTCTTTTTTCCATTGCTATTGAAACAACGGATAATCTTACACAGCACTTCTTTCAACTGGTATGTTTTCAAAGAAGATATACCAAAAAGTTGCTTACTGTAGCGTAAGTCAGCCTTAGAGAATGTCAACGCTGCAAAGCCTTGGATTTCTTTCTTACGTGCAGCACGTCCTATTTCCTGTATATAATCAGGAAGCAATCCAGATGGTGCGTGATGATAAACCACTTGGATATCTGGTATATCGACACCCATACCAAAAGCTTTTGTCGCAATCATCACCTTGCAATGATTGTTCTTGAATGCCTGATAAGCAAACTTCTGCTCATCAGCTTCCATTCCTCCATGGAAGGAGACAACCATTCCTTCTTCTATCTCATCGCACTTATCCTTCAATCGGTTGATGTGTCGTGTGTATGGCGCATACACGATAGCTTTCATGTCCAAGTCATGGATGCCCTTGATGATATTGACGGTTTCAGTTTCCTTATTTTGGTCATAGCGACCTGTAGAATAGTCATCATGGGTATCAATGACAAACTCAATATTGTCACGGCGTACATTGCCTATAAACTTATGAGGGTCATGCATGTTCAAGCTGTTGATACTGTCAAAGACCATATCGTTCACACCACCATACACAGCTGTTGCGGTCAGGGCTACCAAAGGGAACATATAATCATTATACTTGCGCATCTTGTTGATATGATTACCCAAGAACCAATAATCCACACGGAAATCTCGTCCCCATGTGGTGATAAGGTGTGCTTCATCGACAATGAGCAAGCCTAACTTTCTTTCTCCGATGAAATAATGAATGTCATAAGACAGCAAAAGCTCTGGTGACAAATACAGAATATCCACATCACCACGTTTGCAGCCATCGATAATTCTATCTCTGTCTATCAGGGTCAAGTCACTGTTGATAAACTCCACCTTATCATAGTGGCGTTCATTATGCAATCCTTCTACTTGATCTGTCATCAACGCCTTCAACGGAGACACTACGATGGTGACATCCCCTTGTGATGCCGCATAGAAAGCCGGCAACTGGAATATCAGAGATTTTCCTGCACCTGTAGGTGCCGTGATAAAGATGTCTCGTGGCTGGATTCCCTCACAGCCGTTCTTATACTCCTTGATAATGGTGTCCACCAACAATCCCTGTGACACAGGGATAATTTCATTGCCTAGTTCGGGATTCTCATATACCTGGATATCTCTGAACTCAGCTTTTTCTCCCCAATATTGCTTCAACAGAGCTACAGATTCTTCGGAAGGCGCATAATCCTTCTGTATAGCTTCTTCCCTCTGAACAAATATGCCACCACCGAAACGAGCGAAGAGGTGGTTGAGTTCTTCAAGGGTATTTGTCAATGTCTTGTTCAGCACACTCTTGCCAGACACCTTGACATAGACTTTCTTTGCGAAGAACTCCTCTTCAATGCACTCGTTGACCAACACATCAATTCCATATGGGTCTGAAATCACATCAAGCACGTATGCTTTGGAAGAAGACACACCTGCCGAGATTAGCTCTTTCTTAATGGAGAACAATGGAACTTTATTCAAACCATCATTGAAATGCTTTAGTGAATAAAAATAATGTTCACCTACCTTCAGCTGTTCTGCTTGATAAACAGGCATCCCTTCAGGTCGCTTCTCCGTTCCATTGGCATCAGCCTTTTCTATATACTCACCCTTGCTGATAGGGTAGAGTGAACGTAAATTGTCATACACAACAACAATTCTATCCTTGAAGAAATCCTCGTTCAAGTATTCGTTGATACTTGCATACTGCTGGTGCGACAGAATTTGGTAAGTTGTTGCAGCCATGAGCTTCGGGAACACACTTCCAAACCATGTCGGGGTAAACAAATCAAGGTTTCCTTCTTTGTCAAAGGTCGCTTGGTCAGTTATGCTGTCTTTGAAATTCTCCACATATATGTACGGAGTGATTCCTGCCAAGACAAAAATGGTGTTTGCCTTGGCTCTTATATGCTTTTTGATGATATTATCAAAAGCATTGGTATATATGTTCTTTAACTTGTTACTCATTCTACAACTACTTTAAAGTTTACAATAGTTTTTTTAAAAACTTTATGTTGGGCAATGCTTTGCGCAAATCCTCAGGTATATTGTCAAAGGTTTTGTATGTAGCTATGCCCATAGGCTTGTTGTAGTCTTGTATGACATACTCTACATCGTCTTTGTTAGCTATCATAAATCATCGGTTGACCGATGATTTGGATTTATTTTCCAAATCGTCAGTCACAACGGACAATTTTATTATCATCAAGAAACCTTGCGCTTACCTGTTACCACCTCGGTGATGAGACTCTGCTTGTATTCCTGCAATAGTTCTACTTGGTGTTGGGCTTTGGAGATGGCTGTATCAAACGCCATCTCTTTTTGTTCGATATATTCACATATTTTATATTGCTCCTCTATTGTTGGAACTGTCATTAGAAAATTCTGTATCATGTATAATCGAACTGAATCGACAGTGTTTTTTGCGCCTCCTTCTTCTATGATATACCGAAAATTATTTGCGATGTAATGGAAGAAGAATTTACCTATTACTCTTTTGAAATTATGAAAATTATAGACTCTTTGATGATAGTCAAATTTTCCTTTAGCATAATGAAAAACTTTTCCAGCTCCAACACCATCTCCGGCCATTAAAATGGCTTCGCCATCAAAAGAATATGTATTGATTCTTTCGACTTTTGGGGAGCGTACATAGAATGGATATTTTCCATCATCAACTCGATTTATGGTGTCTTTGTTTCCAGTACAGAGATTACATAAATAACGAGTGCGTATTAACTCCCAATGAGTTGGTACTTTTCCAATCCACTCAACTCCCGAATCTTTCATTTCAACATTCGGATCAAGTCCTTTCGTAACGGCATGAGTGATGACACTCTGCTTCAACTCTTGGAGCAAAGCGATGCGCTTCTGTTGAGCAGAGATAACATTGTCTATCTCGGAACATTTCTTGTCGAGATAGCTGGAGATAGAAGATTGCTCTTTTAAAGATGGTATAAATATAATTTGTCCTAAATATTCACTTACTTTCAGATTTTGGATTCCAGTAGTCTGATTAAAGTAAAGTACATTCACATTATTTGCATACATAGCATAGAAATAGTAGAACAAATAATTATCATCATTATTTTTGTTCACTGAAATGAAATGCATGAAATTTGAACATGTTGCAATGCCATCATAATTGAATCTTACAATTCTACCTACAGGTGTAGCATCACCACCTCCTGACTTTTCTATCAAGAGATCTCTCTTATGTAAGACTCGTCCCTCTAACTGCTTAGGTTGAATATTTCTCACTGTATTATTATCCAATTTCAAACAACCGTGAGAATAGTCAAAGTCTGCTGCACGAAAACAAACAATGTCATCTTTATTGCCCTTTTCATCTTCACCCCATACACCTGCAGACGAATGGGAGAGAAGGAATTTTATCCTACTTCTTTTCCAAGAAGCAGGAACTTTTCCTACCCAATCAATACCAGAATCCTTATATTCTTCATAAATATCCATAAGCATTAATCTTCATTTAGATGTGACAATTCGTTATTCAAATTAGAGTCCAATGCAGATAAATCTGCAAGAATCTCTTGACTGCTTCGCATTGGACGATATTTGTAGAACAAGCGTGTAAATGGAAATTCACAACCCACTTTGTCTTTACTTCTGTCCATCCATGCATCAGAAGCGAAAGGAACAACCTCTGTTTCAAAGTATTCCTCGATGTCACGCTTCATCGGAATCTTCTCTGTGTCGTTGAGATTGGTATCAATCACCCACTCACCGCTATTCTTGAATGGGTCAACGTAGGCAATAGGAGCATTCTCATTAATTTCACCAAAGGCATCACGGATGAGTTTCTGCTGTGCCTTGGTGGTCTTGACCTTATTTTCTTTCAGCCACACAAAAAACTCATGGTCGCTGCGCTTCTCACTGCAGTTCTCCAACTGGGCAATGTCACGCAAGATGACATTTTTCTTGTCTTCGGCATAGAAGTCCTCATTTTCGCACAAGGCATCATACTTGACTGAGATATTCTCAAACCAGAGACGAAGAGGGCGACGTACCGCTACATTGGTATAGAGGAAGTCGTCATAATCGAGCAACTTGGCAATTTCCAAGTGTTCCATTTCGCCAGTCTTCTCATACTCGATGTCACGGCTGTATGATTGGTACTCCTTGTAAATGTCGAAGATTTCTTTGGTACCTTCATCACTTATCTCATAGCGTTTCTTACCCAGGTTCTTCTGGAGCAAATTAGTAAACTCTTTGGTATGGGCTGCATCAATAAAAAGAGCTTTGTGGTATTTCTCTGCAGGACGCTTGTTGTCAAGAATCCAAAGATATGTTGTGATGTCCGTACCATAGAACAAGTTCTTTGGTAAGGCAACAATAGCATCAAGCAAATTGCGGTCTAGCAGCATCTTGCGAATGTTGCTCCAACCATTGCCTGCATCACCATTAAACAAAGGCGATCCATTCAATACGATACCAATACGAGAACCGGCTTGATCATCCATCTTGGCTATCATGTGTTGTAAAAAGAGTAAAGAGCCATCGGATGTAGAAGGGAGACCTGCCTCGAATCTTCCACCTGGGCAATTGTCTTTCAAGACAGCTTTCTTCACATTCTGGTCTTTACCCCAATCCACGCCGAATGGAGGGTTAGCCAACATGAAGTTAAACTTTTTTCCATACAACTTATCATCAGCCAAGGTGTCGCCTTGGAAGAGCTGTTGGTCAAGATTCTGGTCATCACCCTTCATCAAGAGGTCAGCCTTACAAATAGCGTACGTCTTTTCGCTCAGTTCCTGACCATAAAGATATACCTTCAAGTTCTTGTTCTGAGCCATCTCTTGCAAGTGCTCACGTCCTACGGTCAGCATACCGCCTGTACCGCAACATGGATCGTATATGGTGAACGCCTTTCCAGGAATAAACAACTCTTGTTCTTTGCCACACATGGTCAAGCTGACCAATAGTTTTACAACTTCTCGTGGCGTATAATACTGACCAGCCTTAGTATTGGTGGACTCTTTCGAACGACGGATAACAATCTCAAAGATAGTTCCCATCATGGCATTGCTCACCTTGCTAGGATGAAGGTCTGCTTTCTCTACAAACTGTTGGATAACAGCAAAAAGCTTGTTACCTCTATCTAAACGAGCATATATCTTTGACAAATCTACAACATCACTATCTCCGTCCTCATGTACGAAGTTGGCGAGAATATCTCTAACGTTATCTGTAAACCCCTCTATATATGTTTTGAAGGAATCACTGATTTGATCTGGCGAATTAAGAAGTTTCTTCAAGGACAAGCCTGACATATTGAAGAATGTTAAGCCGTTCTTTTTCATCAATGACTGGAGCTTGTATTTTTTCAAGTTCTCCTCGCATTTGCTCAGTTCTTCTAGGATAGCCTCATATTTATCTTCGAGGACACAATCCAAACGGCGGAGTAGGGTGAAGGGCAAAATTACGTCCTCTACCTCGGAATCATCATAGGAGTTGCGAATGATTTCCTTGATGTCCCATATCACGTTTGCTAATTCTTGTTCTGTCATATTTTATTTTAAATATAGTCCAACTATAATGAGAGAGTAATAGCTTAGTACCTTTCTGATTTCATAAGGTAGTAAAATTACAAACCATTATTCGTTGTTTTGTTATTCATTAATTATTTTGTTTGCAAATGTAATACTAATCGGTGCAGTCTATCTGCATTTCATTATAATTCTGCAGATTCCTACGTAGATTTGCCAATATCTCCTGTTTGAAAGGCTCTGGTCCGAGCACTTTTACGTCAAATCCAAACGAAAGTATCAATTGCGTAAACTCATATGTCGGTCGTACTTCAACAGCCAGAATGCGGTTTTCCGCATCTACTATTTCCTGCGAATGATGCAGGGGCTTGGACACGATGTAAGGGTATTGCTTTTTGGAGAATTGAAGCAGAACCCTAATCTTTTCTACGTCTGATGGCGGTATTGTCACACCGAACACATCATCGAAGTAGTGTTCAAAATCGACCTCTTTATTTGGTATGTATGCCACATCTTCCTCAACATTGAAGTCCTGTATTCGGTCAAGGGCATAGTTTGATATTCTGTCAGCCTCGGCATCATACGCCATAAGGAACCATCGGTTGTTGTATCGCTTGATGTACCAAGGATGCACAACAACGGTGTACTCCTCATCGCAATTCTTATAGTTGCGATACGTGATTCTTACAGCTTGATGGCTCGTAGCAGCATCTATGATGTCAGGCAGTAAGTTCAGTCCCCTGAGATAGGGGTTTTGTTCAAAGCCAATCATGTTCTCCTGTTTGCCTCTAAGTCCAAATCGCCATTCCAGGTTGGAAATGACTTCATCCACCCATGCGTTGCTTGGCAATCCTCTGAAACGCCTGAGAGTGATGATAACAGAGCGAAGCTGTCGTGCTTCATCTTCTGTCATTGGTTGGGCATTGATGGTAAAGTCAGGATCACGGTAACGATAATAAACCCTTCTGCCATCTTGCTTTCTTTCAAGCGGTACACTCCAGCCTGTTTCACTTTCCATGAATTTGATGTCCTCAAATATCTGTCGCCGACTCACTCCTCCTACGCCATTATAGTAGTAGATGGCCTCTTCGCACTTGTCGATGAGGTCTTCCATGTAGTATCTGTGCCGTCTGTCTCGAAAGCATTTATCGAGAGTCTGGTAGCGTATAGCTGCATTCTTGTTTGTTGGCATACTGGGTTCCTTTTACATTATCGAATTAAATCATTGACTGTGACTCCAAGACACTTTGCAATCTCAACAAGATTCTCCAAATTCGGTTGTGCATTGTTGGTACACCACTTGGAGATCGTTGCTGGATCTTTACCTAATTGTTCAGCGAGCCATTTGTTGGTTCTCTTTTTTTCAGCTAGAACAACTTTCAGCCGGTTCAGGTCTTTATTTTCCATAATTGCTTATTTAATGTTTCTACATATGCAAAAGTAGTGTTTTTATTCGAAATATCATAATAAAATTGGAAAAAAAGAGGTTTTACGCTCAAAAAAATGATTAAAACATCAATTTATGTCCAAGTATTTTGTATCTTTGCCCCAAAATTGGGTGTTTAAGGCATTCAAGAAGATTTTATCGATTTTTATTTTGAGATGCAGATAGGCTGCATAAATGTGATTTACCTTTGCCAAAGAATTGAGATTTTTAATAAACAATGACATGGAAAAAGCTCAAGTAGAATATAATTCTAAAGGCAAAAATGGTTTATGGGATGCCAACAGATTAGTGAGGGAATATATTGGCATCGCCTGGATGACGAATGACTCGATTCCTTTTCAAAAACTTCCTTGGGACAGCCAGGTAAGGATTCGTAGGGTAGCAGCTGTAATAAGTGCTTATCTCGAATACAATTTGAAAGAGTCGGATCCTTTCGAAATCATCAGCTATGTATTCTCAAATTTCGACAACAGAAAAGTTCTGTCGGAATCGAATATCGATGTGTCGGACTTTGAACGACTCAAAAAGAAGCTTTGTGAAGTGTCCGATGAATCTTGGCGAATGGAACATCTGCTGAAACAATTTCAGCTAAACGAGGACAGAGAACAACTTCTGAATGTTCTTCTTCGTTATAGAATTGCTACGGAGGAATTGGAAAATACTTTCTCTGGCATCTTAGAGGCACGTACTGGAGCATACATAGGTACAAAGGCTCTTCAAGGGCTTTACAATTCCAAACTCCAAGAGTGCAACAGGAGGGTGGATGATATGATAGTCCTGCTTTTAGGCAGTATTTTCAAAAGAACATTTACGGAACGAGAACTGATTGAGCATTACAACTATCCAACAACTACGGATGATGAATTGCTCGATTGGCAAACAGATAATTTATAAGTATGAATACAGAAGATAATGGAATACTCAGATAATGATAAACAAATAGCTCAGATTCTTTATGACAAGATGAAGACTTTGCCAATAGGCACAGAAATATCCGTTTCGGAACTGAGTCTTATAGCATTGGAAGAACATCAAACAGAAGATGGTTTTCCAATGTTTGATTTGTGGAATGTCATGAATGCTTTGCGCTATATGATGAATAAGGAAAGGAAATTGCGTATGGACTTCACTAAACATGATTTTCTTTGTGAAGGTCTTCCATTCAACATTCCATTTGTTCTGCTAAAATGGGGACAACGTATCTATACCAAAGAGGCACGTATAGCAAGAAGTTTTGCTAAGGCAAACAGCTTGTATGGTGTTAAGTTTGTGTGCTATCTCGATGAAAAATGGGTGTTTCGCATTACAAATGAACCTGGATTGGTGGTTGATCCTGCATATCCTCCAAAATATATAATTGTTACAGAGGAAGGCGAAGTTCGATTCTCTACTCCAGAAGAAGGTAATGATGTTTATCAACTAACAAATGTTCTATAGCTTATGATTGGTGCGATAATTGGCGATTTGGCAGCATGGACGTATGAAAATGATAAAGATACGTTTTGGAAGCAACTCATTTCTGAAGATTGTGAGAAGATTGAGTTGTCGGTGTATGGTCATGCCTACTTCCGAGCTGCAAGCAGAAATGTTCTTTATGTCCCTGAGCAGGATGTAAGTATTATAAGAACAAGTGAAGATTTATCTTTTAGGGAGAAGTTAAAGGTAAATGGCCAATGGTTGATGTGGCAACTTATGTGTGCCTGGCACGATAATTTAGAAACACCAAGAGATTTGGAAGACATTTCTACTCCAGACAAGGAAGAAGGGTATGCTCGTATGTTTGTCATTGGTCTTATTAGATGTCTGAGAAAGGGAATGACAAAAAGTGAAGCTTATCATTCTGTTGATGCTTTTGAAAATCTTAGTAAATCTTGGGAATGGAAGTCTTACCAGCAGGAAGCAACTGAATGCAATAACAGATATAGTATTTTGTCTTGTGTGTTCCGTGCATGGGATTCGTTTTATCGTGGCTTTGACTTTACATCTTCGGTACATAATGCAATGAAATGGGAAGGTGACAGACATCTGATAGCCATTATTACTGCGTCTTTTGCAAGTGCGATGTATGGTTGCAAGTATAACCTTATCAAAAAGAAGTATGCAAAGGATGGAGAAATAACATATACTTTTGATTTGCTACAGATAGGAGAAAACTTTGGCTATCATCATGCTTTATTCAATGAACTTATTGGCGATTACTCTAAATACAGAACGTTTTATCCTAAAAACATTGCATTGACGAATGTAGAGCGTCATCATTGGAAAGATACAGCAAACCTTTATGAGTATATATTTTTCTCAGAAAGTCAGAAGCAATCGATTCTAATGTGTTCACCAACTGGATGGGACAACCGATATGGATTATATCTTGACGATGGTTGGATGTATGTGTACAGAAGTGGTTGCCTTATTGGTCGTTTCCAATTGAAAGAAAGATCTGAAAAGTGGCATATATCAAATACACAACTTTCAGGAGAACGTTCTTGGGCAGAATTTTGTAATGCTTTATCTTGTGCATTGAATGAAAGTTGTCATTTAATAAACCTCCCGATACTTGCTGAAATACAGACTCGTGCATCTATGTGTAAATACTACCAAGGCGAGAAGGATTGTCCGTCTGAATGGAAAGATACAACGAAAGGAAAATTTTGGTATGGGGAAATGAGATTTTGTACAGGTCGTATCAATATCAAAATGTGGTCTGAACTTGCAACTGAAACTATCGAAAGTTTAACGGGCGAGGCTCTGCAATTTGCTCAGTCAATGTCTGTTGAAAAATTAGGTATGGTTCTCTACATAGAAGCATTATTCCAAAAGTGGTGTCCTTACGATGATACCAAATGGATATTTGAGTATTAAGGAGTTTGTACATCTTCAAGTCTCATTATAAAATGCTCACATTGTGGGTCATTAAGAAATATACAATAGCGACCACCTTCCTGCTTGTGTGGACAACGGCACAGGATAAGGTGGCCGTCTAAAGCTTTACTATGCCAATCGTAACTATTAGCACAATCCTTACAATGGTAGATTGTTGCAGTTGCGATTGGCTTTATTTGTTTCTTTCTTGGTTTGGGCATAAATCAATCTTTATAATAGTGTTATCGGCGAAGACTTCTGGTTTCTTCTCTTTGTAGAAGAGTATCGCTCATAGCAAATGAAGCAACTATTCCACAGCCAAGTGCTTTGACAGCTGCCTTTGCGGTGTTGCCTGTATCTACTACATTGTCAATGAGATAAGGTGTACGATTCGAGGGTAAGTCTTTATATTTGTAGAACCCCATATCTTCGGCAGAAAGCGTCTGGCCTCTTTTCTTGGCATCATATTGTGAGCCTCGCTCTATGCCACGGAGGGCTTCAACGATAGGGAGATGAGTATATGACGAGATAGCCTTTGCCAACTGCATGGTCTGTTCGGCTTTGCCATGATGTCCTGGGATAGGAACGAGAACCGCATTTTGTGGTAACACCTTTGCTATCTGACGTGCAGCATAGTCTATGGCATCATGGTCTCCATCTTTCAGTTTATGGGCTACCCACCGGTTGATACCATCATAATATCTACCAGTGGATAGGAATGTGATACCGTCTGAAACAGTTTTGATTGGTTCGTTTTCTGTCATGGAGTAAATAATAGCATGAGTTCTGCATACCGTCTGCGCTCAATGGAAGGGATTCGTTTCCCTCGCCAATGGCAATGGTTCACATAATCGTCTCTGATGTTCCGGTTACCAACTTCGAGTTTCTTTAAAACAGAACTTTTAGGGTATTTGCCTTTATATCCGGTCACCTTGTATGGTCCGATATTATATGATAATGCAGCAAGGAGTAGGGAGTCTTGACCATAGGAACGAAACATAGCACATAACTCTCTGAGGTCTTTTCGAAGAAGTTGCTCTGCTTCATTTGTCGACATATTAGCAGAGTAACGCTCCCCAGGTCTGAGCTTATGTCCATAACCTACATAAGGATAGTCCTTAGCTCGGTGCATGCCTTCATAGAACCTGATGCAGCATACTGCACGCTCGAAAGGTGGCAACTCAAAAATGGAAGCCGACGTTGATACCGGTCGCTCTGTTGGCATTCGAGCCTGGGCATTCGCAACCAGACTCAATGATATAAGCAGGAATAATATTATCTTTCTGAAAGTCATTTTATCTTGAATTTATTTATCTCGTCAATCATATTCTTGACATCGAGGTTTACACTTACGAAATTCTGATATAGGATTCGCTCCTTGGCATCCTTGGATGGGAAGGTGTAGAACTTCGGTATCTTGTAGTTCGCATAGTCAGCTTCTTCCTCAGCAATCTTCTTCATGTCGAAGTCTGTCTTGCAGTAGAACTTAGAAGTCTGGAACTCTGCTGACTCCTGGATATTCATGCTGTCACCGCGTCCGGTCTTAGTCTTAATGAAGTCACGGGCAGACTGTCCACATATCCAACCAGTTGGCATGTCTGAGATCTTACTGGCAGGAACAAGGCTGTCCATGTTCTCATTGAGATTGATGGAAGTCTTGTCACGGTCGATGGTCACACCTTTCTTTAACTGAACTACCTTTCCGAAGATGTCGTTGGAGAGCCATTCCAATGTCTCTTTTGCTCTTGCTGAACCACTCACTACGTTACCGACTGTGGTGATAACCTTCTGCATACCCACCTTGCCATAGTCGGATTCAAGCTGTGGCAGCTCCTGAAAACCAAGAGCCACGCTAACCTTGTTGCTTCGGGCTGTACCGATAAGTCGGTCAATCTTGTGGAAGTAGAGTGTAGGTAACTCGTCCACGATGATGCTGACAGGGATATTCTTGCCTTGGCCAGTATTGACACGGGTGACGAGACGGTTCAGAATCAAAGCATTCAATGCACCAATGATACTTTCCATCTCTGGGTCATTGGCAATGAGCAGATATGAAGGATTCTTCGGATCTGACACCTTCAGGTCAAAGTCATCACCATCCTTATGGAATATCCAATAAGACTCCTTGGTAGCCAGTCGGGAGGTATAGACACGGAGTGTACCAATCATACCTTCCAACTGTTCCATAGCCTTATTCTTCATGGCAGTCTGGAAAGGACCGAGGAGAGGAGCAACCTCTGGATCTGTTTCCAAAACCTCAAAGATAGTCTGGTAATCGAGATTAAGGAACGAAAGGATATGTGGCATGTCACTGTACTTGCCCAACCAATACTCTGGTTCCACCTCTCTGCCGGTATGGTCGAAGACTCTGCCTGTAGGTTTCGGACGATGAGTCTTTGGCTCTGTTGTCATCTCAGCAATAAGAGGATTGCCGTTCTTGTCGTATGGCACCTTCTTGTAGTTGACAAAGAAATAGATACAAGCTGCCAGGAAGTTGACTGCTGATGTCTGGAAGAACTGATCGCTACCGCCGCCACCTTCCTTCTTACCTTTCTGCAGAGACTCCAACAGAGTTTCTGCCGTTTCACTGGCTGCAGCAAGGTTGCCGATGTATTTCTGCTGAATAGGGTTTACACGTCTGGAGTATTCCACGTCCACGAAGTTGATGATGTTGAACTTGCATCCTTGTGGTACTTTCCCGGCTTTCTGGTTTATCTTGTAGTGATAATACAGCTTCTGCGCAAGAGTCGGGAACTTGTAATCATATACAACCATGGCAAACCCCTTGGCACTGTGCTGGCGGATGAACGGCTCGATGATGGAGAATGTCTTACCGGAACCAGGAGTACCAACAACCCATGTTCCACGGAAAGGGTTCACGATATTCACCCAACCTTTGCGGAACTTGCCCTTGTAGTAATAGCGCATCGGGATGTTTACGCTATACTTGTTCTCCTGTAGTTCCTGGCATTGCTCAAAAGACTCGTTCTCGAAGTTGAAACGGTCTTTGAGCAATCCTTCCTTCAGGAACTTTGAGATATTGTCAAGGGCAACATGGATGCAGATGGTACCAAGAATGGAGGCAGCCATGTAGAGCCAGATGTTCAGACTGATGGTATAGAACCTCAAATCCATACGATGACCGAAAAGCCATATAGACAGTATGGTAACGAACAGTCCACCCACCAACGGATAGAACACCTGACGGCGAGCATCAAACTCCAAATGTTTCTTGTTTCGGGTGCCAATGCAGGTGATACAGATAAGCACGATGGTAGCAAGTTTGCTCCATACGAGGTTGCCATCCAGATAGATGAACCACCGCTTTACACGGCTATGTATGTCACAAACAATGCCACCCCAATAGTCAAGCAACGCTGGGTCTATAGCATACTCAAAGAACTCCACTATCAATGATAAGTATATCAGACAGCGGAATATCTTATACATGGTCAGTAATTCTTTTGTTTCCTCCATGAAACCTTATTCTTGTGTTATAGTGAATATTTAATACTAATTATATAAAGTAATGATTGGACGGACTTTATGTGCCTGTGTCTTTGGCGTTTCTTGAAGTGCCCCTGAAGCTAACGAGTATAGCCAGGCTTTGGCTGTTTCCTGGTCTTTCACCTCTGTCGATGTCCAATACCAACACTCATCTGGATTGTCTGGAATCACATCGCCTCCGCACTTGCGAATATACGTATTAACCGCACTGCGCGCTTGATACAAGAGTTTTATCTGAGCAACGGAAGGGATGTAGGCACTCTGACCATATTGCCACATGTCAAAGACTGCTGAAGCTGCAGGCGAAGTTCCAGTGGAATACATAGCATGCGTATTTACATTGCCATCGAATGCAGTAATATCAGCTGACGTATTATGTTTCAATTCGAGAGAGTCAGAATAGGCAAACGGCTCAATGTCCTTTAGATAGACTGCATAGCCAGTACCTTGGATGTCCTCGTTCTGATTCACATAGAATACCACGGCAATAGGAGTCTTGTTTTGTGACTTAACTTCCTCGTACCTTACGATCTTGCCATCTGTACAGAGAATGTCACAGGTCTTCATTGCCGTATCAGGAAAGTCTCGATGCTCATCGCATGAGGCAAATGCTACTGCCATGAGAGTAGCACAAATGATATGTAGTATCTTCATTGTTGCTATTTCTTTAATGTGGGTATCTTGAATCCTATCACGATGCCAGTGCGAAACAAGTCTTCTCGTTTGGGAAGAGTGAGATCACATTTGGCTTGAACAAACAATTCCCACCCATGACGTAGGGCAAAATTATGCTCGTAACCGACATGCAAGCCACCGACAAACTTGTCTGTGTCACTGCCAGCACTTGCGCCAATTCGGAGGTTTCCGTAGTTGTTCCTGCCTCTTGCCACACAGGGTTTGTAGGCAGCACCAACTCCCCATGTACGGTAGTTGTTCCAAAACGACTCTGGGCAGACGTGTCCGCATGATGCACATTCATCCCATTTGATGTAGCCGTTGACAAAGTACTCCCAGGCATTGTGGTAGCGTGTTTCATGTTCCCATGAGATGGTGGCATCTAAACCTCTCTGGTATAAGACACCTGCACCTATTGAAATTCGGTCACTATGGCTCTGGGCGAATGATGAGACTGAAAGGCACAGTCCCATCATCAATGACAAAATGTATTTCTTCATCGTCTTATTCCTCCATCATTAAGTATGAGTTGAATGAATCGGCATACAGAACATCTTCATAGTCTATATCCAAACTGATGGTTCTTCCACTAATCTGCTTCTCAGAAATCTCAATAGTCAGTACCTTGTCGTTAGGAAATGTCATCTTTTTCAGGACGAGAACGTTTCTATAACCATATTTGAAGGTCTTGGACTGGTCAAGCACCATAGCTGGCGTAAGCTCAATCATCTGGGCATTAGTTGCATTGGAAACCTTCTTGTCATTCAGTTTGATACGCATCTCATCAATGTCAAAGCGGATATTGGTACGATTCTCAATGCTGAAATCAATGAAGAAGTATTCTCCTACAGAATAGATATTGTTCAACCTCATGGTCATTCTGTGCTGCTTGGTGCTCACGTTTCGTATTCTTGCCGGTGAGTTCCATATTTTTCGGGCATATCTGGTCATATCCTCAGTACTCATTGATACAGAAGGATTATGGTATGGAATCTTCTCAGAGGCAAGAATCTGCTTGTCTGTAACTGCCTCCTGCAATCGTGTGGTGTATATCAAAGCATACTGGGTTCTGTAACGCTCTGTAACAATAGTGACGATAGCCAATATGTCACCATCAGCATGTACATCAGCACCTTCCTTGGGTTTCAGACGGATGGTATTGTTGATTGGCTGGTCGCCAACGACTGCATCTGTAGAAATATCAACGAAGCGTACTGGCTCAGAGGCGGTAATGACTGTTGTGACATTCTCATTGATGGTTAGCTGCTCCATTTCCTGATACGTCTGTTGTGCCATGGATGGGAGAGAGGCTAATGCGCATACTACCAATGCGCAGAATTTCTTGATAGTCTTCATATTCGTATATGTTTATTATTTATCTTTCTGGTTTGAACGTGAATTGATGAGATACACAAAGGTTCCATATTTCAGCTTGGCTGAGTTTTTCTTGATGGCCTTGCTGATGGCGTTGCTTGTCTTCTGAACGGCATTGGTAACGGCTTGTGCTCCCCAGGATGCCAGATTGCCACCTCCAGTAGATGTACTGTTGGTAAGGGTTGAAGTGTTGCTCAAAGCGCCGCTACCAACATCTTTTGTGGTCTCTCTGAACTGGCTGCTTGGTACATATAATCCTTCAAGTCCGTCGGTATCATAGAGCGAAAGGTTAACCTTGACGATGTCATCATCTACCATGATACTCTTGACTGTGCCCTTGACACGCTGTGAACCGAAGCCGCTCATGGTGGCATAGATGTAGGAGCCTTTATGAATGACCGTTTCATTGATGACAATATCATCGAGCAGGCGAAGTCGTACTCTTGATCCATCCACCGCCTTGATGTTCTCGTCTATGATAGCCTTGATAAGTCCAGCTTCCTTGTCATTGTCACACAGGGTGTTGAAGTAGTCGGAAGTAACCTTGACCTTCTTGACAACCTCTTGCGGTTCATCATCGGTCTTCTTCTTTTCCGGAATTTCAACCTTTCCTTCCTTGGTATCGCCACTTTTGGCTGTTACTTCGGCCTGCATGGATGGGGTAGAGACCTGCTGAGCCTGCATCCTTGCCTGGGCAATGGCTCGATTGAGTTCTTCCATCGCCTCCTGCTCACGCTGTTTGCCACGAGCTAAGCGATCATTTTCTGCCGAATCGTTGCCTTTGGCGATTTCCTGGCCTTTCTGTGCACTCTCCTGTAGCTGCCTTTGCATCTCAGAGAGTTTCTCGGCTTCCTGGGCTTCCACCTGTTTACGTTCTTCATCTGAGTACTTTGTATCATACTCTTCCTTGGTATCTTCTTCATTGCGTTCAATGTTTCCTACTGCTGAATAATCGTCTATCTTACCATATGATTTGAGCATACTCTCATACTTGTTACCAATACCGTCTCCCTTCATTTTGGCATCAGGCAGGTCTGGATTAAGATACTCGGTCGTAGTGAGACCATCAGGAATCTCAGCCTTCTCCGTATGAAAGAGGTCAATGACGAAGTAGCCGACAAACAACAGAGGGAAGTAAATGATAAGAGGTATCATATACTTGGGCTGTTTCCAGTTAATCTTTTTCAATGCGTCCATCGTTTTCTATCTTTTCGTTATTATTCTTTTGATTATCTCTATTCATGGCAGGATGCGTGGTGTAGGCATTTTCTACAGCTTTCCAGACTTTGCTGTGTCGCAGACGCAACATCTGCTCTTGCCTTTCCGTAGCACTTTGTCTTGACTGTTGATGACTATACACCACTACCAACCTGTAGATGTTCAAACCAAAACAGAAGATTATGAAACCAAATACAAGGTAGAGGAACAACAGTTTATGGTCATTAGCAAACAGTTGTACCTTGGCTGCAAGCACATCAAGCTTCATAGTCTTGGCAAACTTGCGTCCTGCTTTCACCTCAGTCTCATATCTCTGACGATATTGAGGGTCATCTTTGTCCGGCATCTTTTCACCGATAAACATTTTCTTCCATCCCATATCAATATGTCAGTTTGGTCTTTTGTTCTATATCCTTATTGAGAAGGGTTCTCCAGTTGGTGATGAGCAAACCATGTGGGTTGTTGTCAGTACGGGGAACACGCTTCAAATGACCTGCCGTCACAAGTTCTCTGGTAAGAATGCTTGTGCGTCGCTCAATACGCTGTCTGCCATAGTAGGTGAACTCCATCTTCTCCTTGTCGAACTTGATACTGTCACAGAAGATACTGAATACGGCACTCGTACCCATGATGTTTGAGTAGAAGCCTTTCTCCTTTAATGTATTGTACTGCGCAAGACCCGTTTCATCGACCAGATACATGGCTTTATCCATTGTATATTTGATGTACTTGTCATCTGGCGCAAGAGTGAAGAAGTAATGATGGAACATCTCCACATGACTCTTTGCTTCCACATCGAGCGTTTCTTCTATGGTGCTGCGCTGAACGAGAATAGGAACATTGCCATCCAACACGTACACTTTCTGATGAGCATCCGAAACCATTTGCTTGGCTGTCCAAATGCTGGAGATACAGATGATGATGCAGCCCACAAGGAAGAGTGAGCAGATAATCATCACCAACTTGATTTTGTTTTCGAGATTCTTTATTACCATACCTTATTATATATGTATTATTTGCTGTTTACATCACTTTGCTAATCATGCCCTGGGTTGAAATCTTGGCTTGCTGTGCCACACCTTCACCGAAGTTTCGGGTAGAGAATGCTGTATCTCCTTCAGGAATCATCCATGCAGCAAGGTCTGGAACGAGGTTCAGACATTTCAATGCCACAATGCTTGCTGCCATCAGATAACCGGCTGAGAAGAACGAGTTCTGCAGATATGCTGCCATCGTCTGCTCACTTTCGGTAATGGCTGTAAGGTTCTCCACCTGAATGCAGAGCACTATATCAAAGAGTAAAAGGACATAAAAGCCCACGAAGTATAGCATTGCTCCATAGAAATGTACCGTGAGATAACGTATCAGCCACTTTGCCCAGGCTCCTTCCCATTTCGGCAAGAGAGAGAATGCCCATTGTATCGGACCGAATATTGTCAGCATACCCAGGAGTATCTGTTGGCAATAGATTGTTGCCCACCAACCTATGCGGAAGACAATCAATGCTATGAGCATAATTACCTTGTCAATGCCTACCACTGCACCTGCCGTGAGTGAAGTGAACCAGAGCTTTGATGCATCAGTTTCCATGTTTGTCACTTCATCCACACCTGCCTGTTCCATGGTGGACTCTATCAGGTTAGGATCCGATGTGCCAGAATGGGCTACATCTGCCTGGGCTTGTAATGAGTTATAAAGAGTGTCTCGTGTATAGATGAGTTCCTGGACTTCTTCAAACTTATCCTCAATCTGTGCGGACTCCGCTTCATACAAGTCGTGGGTGTATGAACCTATGCAGTTAGGGATATAGGAGAGAAAGTCAAGTACACACCAGCTGCTGCCGTTGTTTGTAATGCCGGTATCTGCAGGTGGGTACCACCAACAGAGGATCACACTGACCACAAGAGGCTTGAACAGCTTCATGATGTCTATTGGCTCGTGCTTTACCATCATCTTGTAGGCCATACTGCCAGCTACGACTATCGAGAACAGCGCAGCCAGAGCCATACACATCTGCAATATCCACCAAAATGGACCTTGGGAGCCTGTGAACGTGGCATCACAAAGGAACTCGTTGGTCTGGAATATCACATCATCAATCTCCTGTTCGAGGATCTTGATACCGAAATCGGAAAGGATGTTTGAATCTGCCATGTTTTATTGTCTTACTATGTTATTTTCGTCGGAGTCATCAGTTCCTGATCCTCCGGAGTTATTTCCTATATTCTTTTTGCCTGCTTCACGCCATCGGCTGATTGCTGATGATGCGTGGCTGGCCACATTGTTTCTTCTTTCAAGTCGGGCAGCAAGCAAGGATGATGTCTTTCGCTTGTTGCTTAGTTGGATAAGAAATGAGATAAGTGTCTCATTCTGCTTGGTAATGTCATCATAGATGGCAAGATACTGCTGTTTGCGCTGGGCATTGGGCATATAGGCATCCTGCATCTCCTTGATGGCTGTCTTATACATCTTGTAGTATTCTGTCCATCGTGTCTTGTCTGAAACAGAACCACCAGCGCTTACTATTCGGTCAATATTCGCCTGAAAGTCCGAGAGCTTGGAGTTGATCTTGTTTCCTTCCGCAAGCCAGGCAATGTCAATCTGCCGGTCTGCAATGTTGAGTGCCTCTATTTCTGCTCGTTGGGTAAGAGATGCTTTGATACTGTCAGCAACATCCACCTGCTGGTATGCAGAGACTCCTGCCATGGTTCTGAAAAACTGCTTGTTCTTTTTTGCAGCAGACTTCTGATAGTTGTTGTGTAAGGCATCATAATAGAATGCAGGAGTGAGACCGCCAGAACCAATCTCCTGAACCGTAATCTGGTTCATCTTGGCTGCATCATGGTTGTAACTCACATATCCTTGGGCTGATGCGTTAAAGCATAACGTCAAGCCACATAAGCAAAGTGCTGTCCGTGAAGAGATTAAATGTTTCATATTCATTGTATTTTTATTTATTATCCTAATAGCCTAAATATCCTGCGCCCCTCCATCTTCCAAAGGCATCACTTATGATTTCCTCCTTGCTCTTGGTACGGTACACCTGTTTTTTCCAATAGCCGATTCTCACTTGGATATATCTCCAGGTTTCGAAGTATGCCTTGTTGAGATGCTTGTTGATATTGTCGAGCGAGTTGTTGATGCTCGTAATGATGAGAAGCAAATCTGACGTTGAACATGCCGCAGCTCCAGTAGCATATAGCAGCAAATCACTGACTGACCTATAGAGATTGTCGCCTTCATCTGCAATCTTAGACAAAGCCTTGGTGTTGATGGTGATGATCAGTGTATCGGTACTCATGATGTTTCCTCTTTCCAGGCATTTCTTCCTGAAATCATTGAGCATCTTTCTATAGTCACCAACTTTGTCATTCACATTCTCATAGGTGCTGTACACATTGAGGCTGGTACGGAGTGACTGGTACAGAATGTCAATCACATCAAATGCCCTGGTGTACTTATCCAGTTCCTTGTTGATGTCTCTGAAGCCTAAGTTGGCATCGCCGCTATAGTCATGCAGCAGTTTATTGCTTGCCTCCAAGGTGGAACGCACAAGCAGCAGACTGCGCTGTTGCTTGTGGTCTTTGATATAAGCCTCGATAGAAACTGCATCAAAACCCACCTGAGCCTTTGCCACCGAAGGCAAAAGGGTCAACAGACAAATGAGTATTGTCAGTATCTTGCTATTCACTGTTGTCTTTTTCATCGTCATCATATTTTCCGTTATAACTATCTGAATGTCCGCTATCAGCTGCATGTCGCAACCATCGTTTCCTGCACTTTTCTGTTAGCGTCAGTCTTCTGCCTTGCTCGTCATTCAGTGGGGGAGCGACACTCCTCAGAATGTCTATGATGGAATGCTTGTAATGCATCATCTTCTCCAATGACACCAGATCGGCAAATATCTTGGTGAGACGGCTGTCTATCTGACGTGCAATCTCCAGTCGGTCACTTGACCAGAGCAAATGATAGGTATCATCCGTATTGTCTGATTCCACAGGGCTACACTTGGCATATTCAACCGTAGGGTCACAGTCTGGATAGTCACGAGCAATCTCTGCAAGTTTGGCATTCACTTCGGCTGCTTTCTCCTCATCGGTTTTAGCAGGATCGAGGTTTACTACAGCCACAACTTGCGTATCGCTATATTCCGTGGTCAGAGTCCATGAAATCTGCACGATGGCACGGTGTATCTTGATACCCATGAAGTACTTGGGCTTTCGTGCTATTGAGACTGTTGCCTTGAAAGTGATGACACCATTGATATTAGGCATGGATGCAGTACGGACGAAAGTATTACCTTCCCAAGCACCCGAACCATTCCAACTAAGATTATAGGCTGTCTTGCAATCTTGCATGATGGCCGGTATGCGGTAATAATCATCTGTCACGGCATTTTCTCCATCAATGGCCTCTTGCTTTGCCTTTTGGTACTGGGCAAGTTCTGATTCGGCTGTACTCTTGTCAGATTTCAATGCTGTAATGCGGTCTTTGTTGGCATTGTACTGTTGACGATACCTCGCAGCATCATTTACATTTGAATTCTTGATTTTTCTCAGAAGTTCCGTATTCTCAGCCTCCAAGGTTGTAATCTCAGACTGGAGAGAAGCTATTTTCCTCTCTGTTTCAGCAATCTTGGAATCGATCTCAGAGGTGTTGACATTTTCATGAGTGACACTTGTAGCCATGGCACATTGCTTTGTGTGACCATTCACACTACCTCCACAACTTGAACACTTGTATTGGGTTGATGCTTCACCAAGTTTGGTACCACCATGGCAGGTAACACTGATAGTTGCTGTTTCACATCCTGCAATCTTCTTGGCATCGGTTGTCTGATAGTATCTCTTTGCATCACTTGAAAGATAGTAGGTGTAACCTTCCTCGTTATCATTGAGTTCTTTCAGTCGTGCATTCAATCCGGCTTTGAATGTGTTCATGTCCATCGTGTAAGAATCAAAGACATCCTCATAGGCAACTTCCTTTTTGTACCAGCTCTTTGAAACATGAATCTCGTAGGCATAGGCTTTAGCATATTGACCACTTTTCTTCTTGCTGAGAATATAGCCTGACATATAGTAGGTTATGCTATAATTGAAGCCGTCGTTTGAGTTGTTATGCTGCTGAACATCACTTCGACTCCAACCTGCGTGGCTTTCTGAGTTTCTCAATGCAGCTTCTCTTTCTGCAGATGTTGGAGTATAGTTTTTGTCCTTTGTGCTGATACGATACCAGTGATCACCTTTGATGATGGCATCATTATCTGTAGGTGGATAGTAGTCACACAGCTTCACATTACCAGCATCAACTCTATAAATATACCATCGCTGGGTATAGTATTGTCCCATTCCTTCACGGGCATAGTCTGTTACCCAGGAGGTCAGATTGTAGTTCGATAAAGAGAAGAGATTTGCAATGCTGTCCCTTCCTCCAACAAACTGCAAGAGCGTGTTGCCTGTATTTGCAGACAGACTGTTGTAGAGTCCATACACATTTTCAGCTATCTCAATGACGCTGCTTGTCTTGTCCATCATCGTTCCACTGAAACTGCTGTTACCAAGGATGGAGCCTACGGCATTACCAGCTCCAGCAGAAGCAAGATTAACTCCCATGGCATACAGGTTATCAATGTCTTCCTTCAGATTCTCCTTGGTGAAGTTGGAATCGAATCCTGAAAAGTTGTCAAACATCGCTTTCCAATCCACGTTTCCCAACTCCGAGAGTTTCAGGATGGCAGCCAATTCCTGGTTGATTTCCAGGAATGCAATATCCTTGAACGAGAGGGTGCTGTTGGTGACGATTGACTCAAACTGATAGCAGAGAGTCTTGGTCTCTTCACATACCTTATATAAATAGCTTCCCCAGTAGAGAGCATTCTGTGGACTTTTGAGCATCATTCCAGCTACAGTCCATATCTTCGGCATGATCTTGGCCGACACCATGTTGTAGATACGGCGGTAATAGTAGTTCTCCGTCGAACTTGTCCATAGTCCCAGATGGGTGAGGGCTTTACGGTCAAGGAACTTGGATGTGAATATTCCTGCCGCAGCCACCTCTGCCGCCTGATAGTGTTCACGTATCTTAGCTACCTGTTCGGCATAATACGCCTCAGTAGCTGCCTCTGTTGCAAAAGCGGCTGTCATTGCTTCTACAGTGCGCTTGTCATAGTTTACACTGTAGTACTGTGCCATCGTCGGTACTACGGTACAGAGATAGAGAGTAAGTATTATCAGATAGCGTTTCATTGTTTGAATATTATCGTTTATGACTTGTTACATATACTCATCAAATTTCCTCTTGGGTTTGAGGTTCAGCACATGACCAGTCTGGTTCACCTTCTGGGCAAATGGTAGGGATTTGGTAATTCCTGACAGTTCCCAGTCTCGGCAATAGGCTTCGATGGCATGCTGATGGTCGCATTGCAACTCTTTCTTGTAGAGTTTCAGCGCTTCCTTTTCTGCTCGCTCGGTGGTATAGGTCATATAGCACTCGTGAGGTTCCTCAACTCCAAACACGCCTCCGACACTTCCTCTTCGGATAAAGACTTCTCGGAAGAAGCTTCTGCCATCCTTGTTTTCAAGTCGGTTGATGGTGAAAATCTTCTTGCAGTCCACATCTGTCAAGCCCAGGATAGCCTTGATCTCGTCGAAACGTTCACGGAACTTGCTTTGGTCAAGCAGCATCACCACATCAGAGTTGTTGATGATGGCTTCCTTTACGATAGGACTTCCCACGATGTCCTGGATCTCCTGAGTAACCACACCCACCGATGCCCAGAACTTACGGGCTGTCTTGTAGAGGTACTTGATATATTCTGCCATCATTGGCGAAGCAATGGCTTTCCATGCCTCTTCAATGACAAGCACCTTGCGGTTCTTCTTGATACGCATCTTCTGGATGAAAACGTCCATGATGATAAGTGTAACAAGAGGGAAGAGGAGAGGGTCATCCTTGATGGAGTCAATCTCAAAGACGATGAAGGTCTCATCAAACAGCTTTGTGTCGAGGTTCTCATTGAGTGTAAGCTCATGACTACCGCCCTTGTAGAAGTCCTTCAGCAGATAGTTGTAGGATGCCAAGTCTATTCCTGCCAGATTGTTCTCCTTTATAATCTGAGGAATACGGACTTTACTGTACTCGTAGAATGTGTTGAACGACAGGTTCTCTATTTGTTTCTTCATGAAGTATTCGTCGAAGTATTCCGTGATAACCTGCTCTATGAGACGGTCTTCCGTCTTGGTGACTTCACCTTGGGTACCTTTCCAGATGAGCATGACCAGATTTTTCAGGAAGCCTATCTTCTCGATGTTCAACTCTTCACGCTTGATGGCAAAAGGATTCATCGTGATAGGATGCTCGTCTGTGTAGCTGATATACTTTCCACCGACATATTCGCAGAGTCCTTCGTATGAATTACCGGTATCAACCATCACAACGTCGGTGTTCTGTTCCCACATCTGACGGACTACACTATTCATGTGGAAGGATTTACCGCTTCCAGACGGACCGAGGCAGAAGAAATTGGAGTTATCCGTTATCTTGTTCTTTCCTTCCTTACCACTGATGTCGATGGCCACTGGCACACCTTGGCGGTCTGTATAGTAAATCTTCAATGGGGTTTCCTCACTATGCTGAATGCGCTCTTTGTACATGAGACAGGCGGCTGCATCACTGAGAGTCAGGAAGCGGTCATACTCTGGGTTGGTGGAGTAGCAATTACCAGGGAATGAGTTGACAAACAGCTCCAGCTGGTTGTAGGCTCTTTTGCTGATATGAATGCCCAATCGACCAAAGGAGTTCTCCAGATGGTTGGTACATTTCTGAATATCAGCATCTATAGGTACTCCAACGACAAGGTTGAAGTGAGCATATACCAACTGTTTGTTTTCTCTTGCTATCACATCCTGCACCTTCTTGATGTCCTCCACGGCTATCTGGTTGCTTGGATTTGGCATACTGGCATGACGGTTTTTCTTCTTGTCGAGAAGGGAGAGTTCTCTTTTCTGGTTAGGAATAAAGAACATCTGGTTATACACTACTACATCTGCAGAAGGAATACAGTCAACCAATGATACCATATCCACTGGCATAGAAACATTGTTCACCTCAATATTGGTGAATGGACGGACTATGGATGGTGTGCTGACACAGTCAACATCAACAAGACTATAGACCTTGCATCGTTTGTTGCCCATGCTGATAGACTCTTCATCAACTTTGAAGTTTGTCATTGACACAGTCTTGTCGTTGAAGTTCATGGAGAAATAGCGGTCAACATATTCACGAGCCGTATTGCCATCGAGGTAGGATGCTTCCAAGCCGGAATCCTTCAATTGGTCTTTGACTTTTCGGATTTTCACCATAAAGTCGCGCCATTTCTTACTGTCAAAAGAGAAGATGCGGCTTTTCTTATTCTCCTGGGTGATAATCAGATAAGTCTGGCTGTCAGTATAGGAACGTCCATTGAAATACTTGAAGTAAGACTCTGACAAGAACTCATGGTTGTCGTTGCTCTCATCCTGGAACTGCTTGCGCACGAAGACATCCTGCTTATGAATGGCATAGCCTTCACCGAGAGTCTGGGCAAGTGCGGTGACAAGATGATTGAACTCATAGTAGCTGTCTATGTTGGCAGAATACTTCTGCACTGGGTTCTCCATCTTCAAGATGGCTGAGTATTCGCCAGTCTTGGTGTAGAGCACGCCGATGCCATCCACATCCTCAACAGAGAAGTAGATGTCCTGAAAGATTTTCTTGCGTTTGCCTCCGGTTCCAAAGGCAGAGACTGAGATAGCCATACCTATGAGTATTGCTACAAATGCTATGATTACATATATGATCATTGTTATTTGCTCTTTTATCAAATGAAGATAGGCTCATCCTTGCGAGAGGGTGAGCCTACCGATTTACACTATTCAGATTTCAACACACTTGCTCATTTGTTTACGTTTGAATTTTGTTTGATTACATTCTATGCGAACAAGCATAGATGAACACACCATGCTCTTCCTTCTTGGTATGCAACCCTTTCTTCTGTTTGAAGAAGATGAGGGCAGCTCCCGAACAGAGGGAAACTGCAAGAACCACAAGACCAACCACAAAGCCGAGAATGCAATATGCTATGATAAAGCCGAGGATGGCTCCACCAATGGCACAGGCAGCCCAGGTGATATAGCGTCCCTGGAACCCCATGAATTCAAGGGGCTTCTGGAGGCCCTTGAACATGGGATAGCTTACGTACTGATTTTCGTTTACTTCTCCTGACATGATGTATTCTTTAATGCTTGAACGATAGATTAGAGGCCGAAGAACAAAGGCAGAGCCTGGGCTGCAGCAACGAGGAAGATACATGCGCCAACAACCATCATGATCTTCTTCTTGACATCCTGCTCCTCATTGTTCATAGCGATGTAAACGCTGATAGCACCCACAACGGCAACTACACCGGCAATGGCGTAGCAGAGCTTAACCACAAAAGGTACATACTTGGCAATCTCCTCCGTCACAGTTGCGAGGGCATCTGTTCCGGCTGTGTAATCACCAGCTGCGTTCTGAGCATAGGTCGCCAATGTTCCACAGAAAAGGAGCATGGCGAGCGTCTTCATACGCTTGGCACTGAAAAGATTCTTTGCGAAATTCTTGATTTTCTTCATTTGATTTCTTTTGATGTTACTTAAAAAATTTACACTCATTTATCTCTCCTGCAGGTTGAGATGTTTTGTTATCCTATCTTTTTTACCTTATACTATATTATAACCGAAGAATGCAGGGAACAGGATAGTTGCACCTATCATGAAAAGGCAGGCACCAATCAGCATCATGATGGATTTGGTTACGTCACCTTCGCCCGTATTCATCTTTATATAGATTTGCAAAGCTCCTATGATGGCTACGATGGCAGCTATGGCATACACCAGATAGACTACATAGAGCATCATTGTTACCGTAAAGTCATGAGCATTGCTCAGTGCGTCTGCTCCCCAGCTATAATCGACACCACCGCATTTGGCAGATGCCAACATTGGCTGGAAGAGCATGACACCTATTAACATTATGGCAAACAAAAGATTGTGTTTACAGCTTATCTCTGGCATTCTTCTTTTCTATTTTTCGGGTGTTGTGCTTATTGTTGAGATTCTGCATAAACTCATCTGAGAGGTAACTGCATTGTGGCACTGGATCTATGTGCTCCAAAATCTCATCGTTCTTCTCGTTGAGTTCTTCGCTGGTCACGGTATGTGACTGTGGCTGCTGCGATTGCTCTTCACCAGAAGGAGGTTGCGGATAGGGTACGTTTCCTGTCGGGTTGACAACTCTGAGTCCATCATCCGTGATTTGCTCCGTGAAGGTCATGTCACCCTCGTCAGGACCCTCGTTGCGTTCTTCGATTGCAACTGGCTGTTCCTCATTGGTCAAATCACCTACATCATAGGCCTCTTCTTCTGTTTTCTTTTCATCCTTCTTTCCATGTAGGTCTAATGTGATCATTACTGCAAAGTACACTACATACACAAAAGTGAGGACGAGCGCAAAAATTACGAATCCTGACATTTTTAATCTGAATTTTATTTGTTATTTTTATTATTATCATACTCGGAACTTACATCCGACGAGTCGGCGTATTTCCCAAAAACAGTGCAAAGGAACATATATTTGTGCGATAAATGAAAAAACAGAGCTAAAACCGTTTCAGTCTTAACACAGATTATAAAAGAAGTATGATAATATTTTAATAATCATACTATAAAATAACAAGAGGGCATATAAAACAAAAAAGGAGACCCTCTCGAAAGAGAACCTCCTGATTGGTCAGTGATATGGCATTTGGGACATTATTTGGGTGGTTTGATGATACCATTGATTACATCATTAACATCTTTGTAATTGACATATCGATGGGATTCATCTACTACCTTATCCTGATAAGCAGCTTTTATCTTCTCTACAGTCTTTGCACCTGCATCATCGTTGTCCAGATAACAATGTATCAGAGTGTATTCCTGCAGGTATGGCAGCAGAACCTTGATGTTACTGACAGAGTTGAGAACGAGATAGTCGCATTCATGTGGCAGACAAATCTCATTGTCTGTTATCCATTTCTTGATACTGGCATATGTCAGCATATCAAAGAAACCTTCAAAGATACAACATTCTTTGTGTAGCTCGTTGTTTGGTCTGATGATTGAAATCGACTTTTTGCCAATGCTTCGTTTGCTGTATTTGTTCCTTGCTTCCATTCCACCCTCGATATTCTCAAAGGCTATGGCATAGTAACTCTTGTCATAGATACGATAATGTACTTCCTTGCAATACTCCTTGGCTATGTCATAGTCTATTCGTCTCTGCAAAATGTAGTCTCTGAGATAAGGGTGACTGAGCCCAACAATACGCTCAATGATGGTGCTGGCTTCTTTTGCCTTCTCTCGCTGAGCAACTTGGTCTTGCTTCCAGGCTTCCTTTCTCTCATCTTCCTTTCTTTGGGCTTCATAATCCTCTGAATACTGAAGATGGTGTTCCTTTATCTTCTGTTCCAGATAGGTCAGAACTTCATGGTTGTTCCAGGAAGGGTTCATTTTCTGAACCAGATTGATGAGATTGCCACCTTCGCCTGCTCCAAAGTCATTCCATAGATTCTTCTTGGGACTGACATTGAATGAAGCGATGCCTCAGTCCTAAAAGGAGACAGATACCAATAGTTCTCCTTTAATATATATACATGATGGTAGCCCTGCGATTCCAGGAACTGCACAATGCTGACTGATTTGATTTCTTCTATAGTCATGCTGTTACATATATTATGGATACATATTAGTTTAATATATATATACCCGGTTAAACTTAAACTTGTAAACTCACTTGGATGGAAACAGAGTTGGGTGATAATGGTAGCCGTCTTTCTCTTTTGTTATCAACTTTCGTTCATTGAAAATCTTTAGCATCTCCTTCACTGCATTATCACCACGCTTGTAGCCTTCTTCGGCATAAGCTTCACCCAGAGCCTTTACCAGATCGACGTATCTCTGTGGGGTACTCTTGGAGAAGATCTTTTGAAGAACCATCGTATGAACATCGTCTGGCAGAGAGGTGAGCGGCTTGTCTTTGGGCTTGACAACGGTGACGTGATAACCGACATCAAGGACAGGCAGAGAGTTATCGTCAATGTGGAATGCCCAGCTCGAAAACTCTTTGTCTCGCATGTGCATGGGTCTAACCTCACTGATATTGGCATCCTGCTTGTTCTTGCTGATAATCAACACCGTTTCTGCCTTGTTCTCCAATTCTGTACCAATATGACCACGAGTGTTGTTGTCATTCTTGTTAAGGTGGAGCACGCAATGGATATGCAGATCATACTTGCTCGTCCATGCCATCAGCATCGTCATTACGTCTGTTGACTCCTTGGCATTGTTGATGTCGTACATGAGATCTCGCAAACCATCGATAATGACAAGTCCCACACCATCAAATGTTCTTAGCGCATAATCTATGAGGGCTATGCGTAGAGTAGGAGTGAACTCCCTCAGTCCATAGAATTTGATGCGCTTGTCTTCCTTGTTAAGGCTGAGTCCTGCCAGTCGGTAGATTCGCTCAACAACATTGTGGCAATGATAGCGACTCTGCTCCGTATCGAAATAGAGGATCTGTCTTTTTCCTTCAGGAAAACTTGCCCGGTAGTTGAGTACAGTGGAATTGGTTAAAGCTGCTGCTACCATCGCCGTGATGTTGAACGTCTTTTTGCTCTTTGCCTTACCTGTTGATGCGCTGAAATTTCCGAAAGTGGCAATGGTACAGTCGCCGACCCATAACACCTGGGGTGGTACGGGCGGTTTTTCTGAAGCTTTTATCTCTCCTTGTCTGAGATACCTTTCCAGTTCACTGTCGTTGAAAGCACTCTTGCACAGCATGCCTACTTCCAAGGAACTTGCTGCAGACTCTTCTTTCTCACTTTTACTGTTTCTTCCTCTTGCCATTGCTTCTTTCAATTTGATTTCTACACTTTGAGGGGTCAATCACTATCTCAGACTTTTCCAAGAGAGCCGTCAGTTGGACATCAGAATAAACTCTGGTCTTGTTTTTCTTTCTGTCTTTCATAACGCTTCTCTATTTGTTGGCACTGTCCTTTCGTGCCGGGGTAATATGGTTGTTGCGCATCCATTTCAAAAGCTCCTTCTTGTCGAAATAGATGGTTTTGCCCTGTGGCTTGTAGTGAGGAATCTCCATGTTCATGGTGAGCTTGTATATCTGAGACTGAGAAACGCCAAGATATTCAGCAACCTCGGTGGTGGTGAGCATCTCTTTGTTTGAGAAATATCTTTCCTCAATCTTTGAAAGACGCTCGTTAAGTGCCTCAGGTTCTACCGAAGTGAGTTCCTTTACTCTCATTTCCAAGAGTTCTACTCTCTTGGCAAGTATGTTCATGTCAATTTTGCTATTTCCCATTTTCTTATTACTTTTAATGTTAGACAATAAGGGGGCTACCCCCGAAACTGAATCGATTCGGGGGCAAAATTACCCCAATAAAATCTAATACAACTGACCTTACTCCTGACACTCGGAAGTGTCAGGGGGGATGTAAGGAGATTTTTCTTTTCAGTTGTTTAACTTACTTTACTTCATCGCATTTCTTTCAGTTGTTTTGCAAAATCCAGAAACTCCCCACTTGGGAACTTTGCAGATGAAGCCTTCAGTTCACTGAGTCGGCTGCTGATAGCACCTCGCTTGGATGCCTTTCCCGTACTCTTAGGGGTGAGCAGCTGATTGTCCGCAATAAGTGATACCCAGTTGTGGGGAATCATCTTCTCGATAGACAAAGCATACAGCAATTGAAGTACCTGTCGCATGTTGACTACAACCAGAGATTCTTCCAACGCACATTTGAAGAATCCGTCCATCGTTTCTTCATCGATACCATCTACAAAGAAATTCGACTCATTGGCGAATTTCGTAATGAGTCGAATCTGTTCTGGAGTGAATGAAGCAAGAATACGAGGGCTTTCAACCACAACTTCAATGTGGTTGAACTCATAAACCATTGTCTCAAAGTCTCCTTTCTCAAATGAGGACTTGATGAAGTACTTAGTGACAAGGTCTTTTCTGGTTGTAAGCAACTCATACAAGCTGAATACATGCTTGAAATGGTTGCGGACGATCTGCTCCTCGGAAGAGAAGACCGGGAGGTGATAGCTAACAAAGTCGTTGACATATCTGTCATACAACTTGCCATCGTTAAGGATTTCCGACTTGTACTGCTCGTAAGCAGCACGATAGAGTGTCCAAAGCTCATCTTTGGAAAGCTCAATCTCTTGTTTTGGACAATGATCTGAGCATTGTAAACACAAAAAGAGAGAGCACAGAGGAATTGTTCTTCTGACTCATATTACTTTTTGTTAATGAATAAATTTGAAATACGCCTACTTAATGAAGCAGGCGGAAATGTGTATTTAACTTGACTGATATTTGCTATGTAAGTCATCATTTCAGTGCAAAGATACACTAAAATTGTGCAGTCTATCTGCATTCAGTATAAAAAATAACATCAGTATGATTATTTAGACTGTTATCAAAAGAAAAGCCTACATTAGGGAATATCCAATGTAGGCTTCTGAATTATAGGCATTTATCTGTCCTGTCAAATTCTTCGTCTTGGTCTTTTGCTGAGTATCTGATTAATCTCCATGGTGCTGATTGGAGCCTCTATCTTGCAGCCAGATTCTAACCATTTGATAAGGTCATCTCTAAAGAAGGTGTATTTCTTACCCTTCTGATTGACAGGGATTTCACCGTTTTGTATGTAAGTGTACATAGTGGATTTCTTGATTTTAAGAAACTCACATGCCTCCTTCACATCCATCGGAATATGATCTGATAGGGAAGGTCTTTTAGTCCTGCGCACTTCTTCTCGAATCAGTTCCATAGACTGGTCAAGAAGATCGAATCTTTTCAGTATCTCTGACAACACTTCCGGTATGTCATTGAATGTTATTTGTCTTTCTTCGTTCTGCATATTAAAAACTTTCTTTATTTCTGATGATGAAATTGATAATCATTGTAATCGGGTACATCAATCTCAATTACGCATTTGCCCTTCTGTCTTAATGTACGTCTCATGCTTTCTACTTCAACATCTTTGAGTTCGGTAGGGAAACATAGCTTTATGAAGGTTGCTCGTTTCTGACCGCTCCAACCAAGGCGTTCTCCAATATTCCAGGAATAATGCCTGATGTCGAGAGTATTCAAGGTTCCATTTGTCTTCACAGGAACAATACATGATTCAGGGATGTCGTACAGTTTGATGTTCTGGCACAGTATCTCCAAGTACTCATCTGTCATATATGGCGAAAGTACAGAGTAGGTGTAGTCTTTGACCGCATCATATTTTGAGCTTTCAAGACTATACTGCCTGTTGCGATAGCGTTCACGCATTTCTTCGGCTTTCTCCACATCCGATATGGATGGTTCGTTGGAAGAAATACTGTTGTTGATCACGATGTCTCTCACCGCTTGCGGCTTACGCAAGCACATGAATGCACAGACAATGATGGCAAATGATATATAATAGAATATCATCGG
Source organism: Prevotella sp. AM34-19LB (assembly GCF_003468525.1). NCBI lineage: Bacteria > Pseudomonadati > Bacteroidota > Bacteroidia > Bacteroidales > Prevotellaceae > Prevotella > Prevotella sp. AM34-19LB. The sequence goes on from NZ_QSIG01000012.1 coordinate 45,512, forward strand.
CAAAGAGAAACCGAAATCAGAGTCGGAAACTGTCACCATCAGGTTAGCAATCGCTCCATGTATTCTTGGAGCGACTACTACCATAACGATGGTGAGCATATTCGAAATGAGGAGAATCAAGAAGTTCTCTTTTAACTTTTTAATCATTGCAATTGTTACTTTTTGGAGTTTTTGTGGCTGCAAAGATATAGAGAATCTTGCTATTTTCTACAATTTCGCATCAACAAAATGCATATCTTAAACACTATTTATTATTCTGTGTTTCAACGCTTTAAGCTATATTTTAGTTTCTCATTTTTGCCTTCTTATAATCTTATTTTCTCTTATTTGCTTTTGGGCGTATCGTACTTTCAGTTGGCTTCTCGTCGTCTTTCACGTTCGTTAACGTAATTCTGCCTGCTGCCTCACGTGTTTTTGGGTTTGCGTGGGAAGCGTAGATCTGTGTCGTGCTGACATTCTTATGGTTGAGCAGATGCTGAACGGTATAGATGTCTGTACCAAGTTCGAGCTGCAACGAGGCATACGTATGACGGAAGCAATGGAAGGTGATATGCTTTTCGATACCGCACTCTTTTAGCCAGTTCTGCATCACACCATACGTCATAGTACGTTTGAAACCTTGGAAGATATATGTTCTGTTGGTCTTTGGATGGATTAGAGCATACGCATCATCACCAATTGGAACCTGGGTCTGGCATTTTGTCTTCACGCAAATGAAATCCAGATAATATCCACCATCAGCATAGCTACGGATATTCTCCCATTTCAATCTCAGGATGTCACTGATACGGAGACCTGTAAGACAGGAGAATAATGCCGCCTTTCGAACCACCGGAATAGAACATTCAGTGGCATACATTCTTCTAACTTCCTCCAATGTAAGACTTTGCTTCACTGGCGTTGTACATGAAATGTTTTCCAAAAGGCTGGCAAGATCATCTGTCAGCCTTCGCTCACGGTATGCCTTTGTCAAGACCTGCTTGAACACATTCCAATAGGCTGATGCCGTATTTCTGGAAATAGACTTCTTGATAACATGTCCACCTCTTGATGACACTTTGGTATCAAGGAGATATTCCATATACTTGTTACAGTAAAGAACATCAAGCATCTCAAATGTACATTTGCCTTTACTGAACTTCTCGAAATGCTTGTAGGCTGCATCACACTTCACATAGTTGCGATTGACCATATTTCTGAAATATCCGAGAAAGTCCTCCTTCAATCTGTCACGGTTGAAGAAATCGTACTTCTCGTCGAGAACATCAATGTACACCTTACATCGAATAGCTTCTGCTTTGGCGAGAATCTTGTCGTTGTAGAGCTTCTGCTGCTTGTTGGCAGGATCGGCATAAATGTACATGCCAAGTGAGCGGCGGCGTATCAACTCCATCGTCTCCGGGTCTCTATATCCTGGCCAAAAATCCAGGAAAAGTGACTTTGTTCCGTTGCGTCTGTCACGCATACGGAGCTTAACGGTTTTACATACTTGCATAATATATCTGATTTTTGTATTAATAAAATTCGGTTGCAAAATTCCTAAATGATACTACATTGACAGCAGTAAAGAGAAAGTAAATCATACTATTCGGTATAATCTGTTTTCAAATCATCATTTTTGAAACGTTTTTCCATGAGTCTGTCGAATTCTTCTTTTCTAAAGAACATGAATTGCCCCTTCTTTACTTTAGTGACTTTGTAATGCTTGACGTAATAATGAACAATATCCTTTGTCATTCCATACTTCTTCATAGCTTCTTCGACTGAATAGTAGCGTTCTCTTCCTTCGAAATATCCAGTCTTCAGCGCCTGGATGTGTTGCTTTGAATAGTAGGTTACTCCATATTCAACTTTTGAAGGTATCTTATGCCGGTGGATGAATGAACGTACTGCATCATGCGTCATCTTGTAGGTATCTCTCATCTCCTCAGGAGTGATCCAGTCATTTATATCCGCATACTTATGCTTTTGATTATACAGGATATCAATGGCCTTCTTCTCATAGAAGTTGAAATTTTTAAGAGCTATTTTAGGAGTTTTGTTCTCTCTGGTCATCACACCGACATGCTTGATGGTGATCTTGAACATTTCTGCCACTTCCTCAGTTGAGTAATATCCTTCTGGAGTAGGAGGACACGCTCTCTCCTGTGCTTTTGGTTGGAAGATGACACGTTCTGTACCATCCAAGTTCTCAACTTTCTTGGTGTTGCCCATTCGCTGTTGAGTAATCTTGTCGAAGTCGGTTCTATATATCATCGTGAACTTACCTCGCTTCTCAGTCCTTACATCATAATTTTTAAGAGTGTAGCTAATCTGATCCTTTGTTAGGCCATACTTTTCTGAAATCTCTTCGTAAGTGTACCAGTCCGGATCTACCTCATTGCCTTTTTGCTTGATACTATCGATATGTATCTTTGAATAATAGGCCTTACCATTTCTGTTTACCCTTGGCACCTTGTGATAAGTGACAAAACTCATTGCGTTAGTTCGAGTCATACCATACATGTCCATCACCTGATCCATTGTATAGTAGTTGTCGAGATCGATTTCTTCAAGAAGGTCTGCAAACTTTGCATCAACTGCCTTTTTACTGAAGAAGGTGTTACGTCCTACATAGACTTTTGGAATACCCAAACGGTCACAGCGTCCCCATACGGCCTTGCGACCGATATTATATTTCTCCATGATTTCACGCAAAGTATAATACTCCTGGTCATCTTTGCGTTTATAGCTTTTCTTCTTGTATGCACCAGCTTCCTCAAAGTACTTATCAAGATCTTCACGACGAACATATGTCTTACGTCGTAGTCTGACAGCTTTGAGTGTTCCAGAGTAAAAGCATCGATACACAGTAGTAACACTAACACCAAGAAGAAATGCAACATCTGAAGGTGTCAAGAAAGGTCGAGAAGCGATTTCCAGACTTTGCAAATTCTGAGCATCGTCCTTCTTACTTTCTCTTGCTTTTTTCTTTTTCTCAGCTTCTTTCTTCCGATGCACAACACGAGCACACCTCTTGGAGCAATACTTATTTGTGATTTTGGTAGCAATGAACTCTTCACCACATACCTCACATTTTCTTAAAATCCTCATTTTTGTTTGCTATTTAGTACCCTATGAGTCCCCCTAATTCTTTTGCAGCAATTTTCACGTTTTTGCAGCAATTTTCATGATGGTGTCCAACATGAGAAATGTCGGTCACTGGAAAGGTTTGCAGATTTTGCAATTGGTGTCCAAAAATAGAATTTTGGCTTTCCATTTGATCACAGAATTGAGGTCCACGAATGAAATTTGAGCCAAAAATACACCAAAATATTGGTTTCAGCAAATTACAAATGGAATGTGTTAAGACGAAAAAAGCCACCTAAGTAGGTGGCTTGCAATCAGTTATAAAAATGTTCGTTTTAGTGCTGTCCAGGGGGTTACTTTCCGATGCAGAAGTGCTTGAAGATATTGTTCAGCGTTTCCTGGCTGCTGATCTGGCCGCCGGTGATTTCTCCCAGCTCCTCCAGTACCATTTTCAAATCCTCGGCGATGATGTCGCCGCTCATTCCCATTTCCATTGACTCCAATACCCGGGAGAGGGAAGCTTGGGCACGGAGAAGAGCCTCGTAGTGGCGGGCACTCGTAATGATGACGTCGTTCTCGGTAATCTCCGGAATATCAGCGGCTTTTACCAATGCCTGCTCCAGGGATGAAACGTTCTCGCCCGTGCGGGCACTGATAAAGAGTGGGGGGTCTGCTTCACTGGAATCTGAACCGCAGGAATGCGTTAACTTATCAAACGCAACAAGCTTATCATTCTCCAGTTGATCCATCTTATTGAAAACCATCAGCAGTTTCTTGCCCTGGTTCTTCTGCTTCATCTCCTCGATTTCTGAGGCTGACGGCTGTTCATCCAATAGCCAGATTACTATCTTCGCCTCTTCCATCTTCTGGAAGGTGCGCTCTATTCCGATATTCTCTACCACATCATCCGTCTTGCGGATTCCTGCCGTATCTATGAAGCGGAAGGTAATTCCATCGATGAGGGTGGTGTCTTCTATCACGTCTCGGGTGGTTCCGTGAATGTCGCTCACGATGGCTTTTTCCTCGTGGAGCAGACGGTTGAGCAGGGTGCTCTTGCCCACATTCGTCTTGCCTACGATGGCTACGGCTACTCCCTGCTTCAGGGCGTTTCCGGTCTCGAAGGAGTGGGCGAGGGTGGTAATCTTATGATTGATTTCTTCGGCTAGTGCCTGGAGATCGCTGCGGTCGGCAAACTCCAGTTCCTCGTGGTCGCTGAAGTCCAGCTCCAACTCCAGGAGCGAAGTCATCTTTAATAATTTTTCGCGCAGCAGGGAGAGTTCGTTACTGAAGTGACCCTTCAGTTGCTAAGCGCCATCTTGTGGGTTGCCTTGTTGGTAGAGGCGATGAGATCGGCTACTGCCTCTGCCTGCGAGAGGTCCATCTTGCCGTTGAGATAGGCACGACGGGTGTATTCGCCGGGTTCTGCCTGGCGACATCCTACCTCCGTAAAGCGATGGAGAACCTGCTGAAGAATGTACCGGCTGCCGTGACAGGAAATTTCGGTGGAATTCTCGCCTGTATAACTGTGGGGTGCACGGAACACGCTCACCAGTACATCATCGATGGTGTTGCCATCCTTATCCTTGATTTCTCCATAATGCAGGGTGTAGGGCTTGGCTTCTTCCAGGGATTTGCCGTTGGCAGACTGGAAGATTTTGTCGGTGAGGGTAATGGCGTCGGAGCCGCTGAGTCGGATGATTCCGATTGCACCGCCAGCTGGGGTTGCCAGGGCGCAGATACATTCTTCTTGATTCTTCATTCTTTCTTGTTTATTTTAAAGCTTTTGCCCTTTCAGGGCGACAGGGTTGTTTGCTGTTTTAACCCAGGGTGTTACCCTGGGCTAGGAGCTTCTGCCCTTTCAGGGCGTATTGCTGCAATGAGCTTCTGCCCTTTACCTTTCCCTTCGGCCAGTGACCGTTGGTTCAGGGCGTATTGCTGCAATGAACTAGATTCTATCTAATACAACCTTGATGAGGTTGTCGATGGTGCTCTTATAGCCTGTGTTGGCACTGAGGGCACGGCGATTGGCGATGACCATGCAGCAGGTGAGTGCCTTATGGCCTAAGAGGAGAGAAAGACCAGCTAGGGCTGAGCTCTCCATCTCAAAGTTGTTGACGCGCAAGCCTTTATACTCGAATGCTTCAATCTTCTGGTTAAGTTCCGGATCGGCAAGAGGGGCACGGAGCTCTCTGCCCTGAGGACCGTAGAATCCGCCGCAGGCGATGGTGATTCCGCGAACCATGTCGTCTCCGGCAATCTGATCGAGCAGCTCCGGATCGTTGTTTACGCAGTATGGATTGCCAATCTGGTCGTTCCACTTCACCTGGCGCTTGAATTCTGCCTCTGTCTCGAGGTCGCAGATTTCGTTGCGGCGGGCATAGAAGTTGATGAGTCCATCGAAACCGATGCTCTTCTGTGAAGCGACGAAGGTTCCGGCAGGACAGTTGAGCTGCAAGCCGCCGCAGGTTCCTATGCGCACGAGTGTGAGGGTAGTGTGCTCCGGTTTTTCGGTGCGGGTAGCGAAGTCGATGTTTTTCAGCGCATCCAGCTCGTTGACTACGATGTCAATATTATCGCATCCTATACCGGTGCTCTGCACGGTGATTCTCTTGCCTTTATATGTTCCGGTGATGGCATGGAATTCGCGGCTTGCCACCTCGCACTCCTGGGTCTCGAAGTGGGATGCTACGAGGCTACTCTGCCTGGGTCGCCCACAAGGATTACCTTGTCAGCCACCTGCTCCGGGCGCAGATGAAGGTGGAAGCAACTTCCATCCTCATTGATGATGAGTTCTGACTCTGCAAAATATTTGCTCATAATCTTTATGTTTTGATGGTTATAAATTATTATAGGGGAGTTAAGAGATTTCCTTAACTCCCCCTTAATTCCTTCCTTACTTCTGGAGAGGAATCTTCTTAACGCGGCGCTCATGACGGCCACCCTCGAAGGTAGTAGCAAAGAATTCGTCGAGGATAGCCTCGGCGGTCTTATTGTCGATGAAACGTCCTGGAAGTACCAATACATTGGCATCATTGTGCTGACGAACGAGATGAGCAATCTCCTTGCACCATGCCAAACCGGCACGTACACCCTGATGCTTGTTCAATGTCATGGCGATTCCCTCGCCACTGCCGCAAATGCCGATTCCTGGATAAACCTCACCGCTCTCAATGCCTTCGCCGAGCGCATGACCGAAGTCAGGATAGTCAACACTCGCATCGCTGTATGTACCGTAATCCTTTACAGGATAACCCTTCTTCTCCAAATATTCCATTACAAACTGCTTCAATGGAAAACCTGCATGGTCGCATGCAATACCAACTGTCTTTACTTCCATAATACTTAAGTTTTAAAAGTGAAGAACAAAGAGAACTCTCGTTTTAAAATGAAGAACTTAGAATACTCTTCATCACTTCACAAGGTTAATATTTAAAATACAGATAGGAGTTAGATGTCAGTAACCGGGAAATGCTATCCGGCAAATCTCCCGAGTTCTAACTTCCAACTCCTAACTTTTTATACTAATTATGCTTCAGCCAAGAAAGCCTTGACCTGCTTGTAAACGTTCTCACCTGTGTAGCCGAGCTTCTCATCGAGCACCTTGTAAGGAGCAGAGAAACCGAAGCTCTCCAAGCCCCAAACCTTACCGTTAGCGCCTACGAGACCCTCGAGAGTTACAGGAAGACCAGCAGTCATACCGAAGATCTTAGCGTTCTTTGGCAATACGCTCTCCTGATACTCCTTGCTCTGACAACGGAACAAGCCCTCTGATGGAGCACTTACCACGCGAACCTTGATGCCGTCGGCACGCAAAGCCTCGCAACCAGCCTCCAATGTAGAAACCTCAGAACCGCTTGCTACGAGGATAACGTCTGGATTCTCGTCGCTGCCTGCTACGATGTAAGCACCCTTGGCTGCCTGCTCGTAATCGTTACCCTCTGGCAAGTTGGCAATGCCCTGGCGAGAGAAGATGAGCGCTGTTGGAGTGTCAACGTTCTCCATAGCGAGCTTCCAGCAAACAGTAGTCTCTTCTACATCAGCTGGACGGAATACGCGAACGCTGTCCTTGCCTGCGTGGTTCTTCAACTTCTCCATCAGGCGGATCTGTGCCTCCTGCTCAACTGGCTCGTGAGTAGGTCCGTCCTCACCAACGCGGAATGCATCGTGAGTCCAGATGAACTTCACTGGAACCTGCATCAAGGCTGCCATACGGACAGCTGGCTTCATATAATCAGAGAATACGAAGAATGTACCCATTGCTGCAACCACACCACCGTGGAGCATCATACCGATACACATATCTGCCATTGTCAACTCAGCAACACCTGCCTGGAAGAAAGCACCTGAGAAGTCACCGCGAACGAGGCTCTTGGTCTTCTTCAGGAAGCCATCTGTCTTATCTGAATTAGAGAGGTCGGCTGAAGCACAGATCATATTAGGAACCTGCTCTGCCAAAACACCGAGACAGGTTGCAGATGCTGCACGTGTAGCTGAACCAGCCTTCTGCTCTACCTTGCTCCAATCTACCTTAGGAGCCTTGCCGCTGAACCACTCGTCCATCAAGGCAGCCTTCTCTGGGTTAGCCTTGCGCCACTCAGCCTCTGCAGCCTTGCGCTCAGCCACGATACCCTTCAGCTCCTCAGCACGCTTAGCGTAGATTTCCTTTACATCGTCGAAGATAACGAATGCATTCTCTGGATCACCACCGAGGTGCTTGATTGTATTTACATATGCATCGCCACCGAGAGGAGCGCCGTGAGTATTGATGCAAGCCTCGTAGCTTGTGCCGTCTGCGCGGAGAGCACCCTTACCCATTACAGTCTTACCGATGATGAGGGTAGGGCGGTCCTGCTCCTTCTGGGCAGCATCGAGCGCCTCACGAATCTGAGCCACGTCATTACCATTGATCTTAATGACGTTCCAGCCCCAAGCCTTGTACTTCATCTCAGTATCCTCGTTCATTACAACGCCACACTCTGTAGAGAGCTGGATGTCGTTGGAATCGTAGAACATGATGAGGTTGTTCAGACCGAGGTTGCCGGCGATACGACCTACACCCTGAGAGATTTCCTCCTCTACAGCACCATCAGAAATGTATGCGTAGATCTTGTGCTGCATCATGGTTGAACCCAGACGAGCCTCAAGGAACTTCTCGGCAACAGCTGCACCAGCTGCGAGGGCGTGACCCTGACCAAGAGGACCAGATGAGTTCTCAATACCACGCTCAAGGTCGAGCTCTGGGTGACCTGGAGTTACAGAACCCCACTGGCGGAACTGCTTGAGGTCTTCCATTGAGAAGAAACCACGCAAAGCCAAACCAGCATAGAGCATTGGGCTCATGTGACCTGGGTCGAGGAAGAAGCGGTCGCGGCCAGTCCATGTTGGATCTGCTGGATCATAAACCAGGTACTCAGAGAAGAGCACGTTGATGAAGTCAGAACCACCCATAGCACCACCTGGGTGACCAGAGTTTGCCTTTTCTACCATTGAAGCAGCCAAGATACGGATATTATCTGCTGCATGATTCATTACTTTAATGTCGTTCATCATACAAATGTATTTAATGTTGTTGTTATTGTTTTTCTGCTGAAACTGATTGCTCATCAGCCTCTTATCGTGAAGAGGACTGATGATATGAGCAATTTACCCTACAAAAGTACTATTTTATTTTCAAAACTACGATAGATTTTGCAGGAATTTTCACTTTCAAGGTGTTTTTCTTCAATTTTGCATCCTTGAATGTTGCTGGCTTCACTACATTCGGGTGCTCGAAATCGTTGAAATCGCTCACCTTCTTGCAGGTCAGGATCTCGCCTGCCACTGTCTTTGGAGCCTTCAGACCATCGAGGCTGAACTCTACCTCCTGTGCCTTGTCGAGGCTTACGTTGGCGAGTGAAACCACTACGGTGCCGTCTGCCTTCTTGGCTGCAGATGTAGAAACCACAGGAATCTTTCTGCCATCCTTGGCGTGATCATCGCCACGCACATCCATAGAATCGCACTTCACGTCCATTGGGAGATAGGTTGCATCCTGGAAGTCCTTGTACATCTTGAACACGTGGTAGGTTGGAGTGAGAACCATATGACCGGTGCCCTTGGTGTCGGTGAGGATCATAGACTGGAGCACGTTTACCACCTGGGCGATGTTTGCCATCTTGATGCGGTCGGCGTGACGGTGGAACACATTGAGTGTGAGGGCTGCCACGAAAGCATCGCGCATGCAGTTCTGCTGATAGAGGTGACCCTTGATGGTTCCTGGTTCCTCATCCCACCAGGTTCCCCATTCATCTACGAGCAGACCGATCTGCTTCTTAGGGTCAGCCTTGTCCATGATGGCTTCGTGCTTCTTGATTACGTCTTCAATGCCGAGGCATTTGCCCATGGTCCAGTAGTAGTCGTCGTTGCTGAACTTGGTGGCAGAACCCTTGCTGCCGTCCCAGCCGGTTACTGTATAATAATGTAGGGAGATTCCGTTGGCACGGTGACCTACACGGTCCATCAGCACCTGGGTCCAGTTGTAATCGTAGTCGCTGGCTCCTGATGCAATCTTGTAGAGCTCGTTGCCATCATAGTTGCGGCAATATACGGAGTAACGGCGGAAGAGGTCAGAGTAGTACTCTGGGCGCATGTTTCCACCGCATCCCCAGCTCTCGTTGCCCACTCCAAGGTACTTCACCTTCCATGCCTTGTCGCGTCCGTTCTGTCGGCGGAGCTTAGCCATCGGAGTATCGCCGTCGCTGGTCATGTATTCTACCCATTTAGCCAGTTCCTCTACTGTTCCCGAACCAACGTTGCCGCTGATGTAAGGCTCGCAGCCCAGCATCTCGCAGAGATTCAGGAATTCGTGGGTTCCGAAGGAGTTGTCCTCGATGGTTCCTCCCCAGTTGTTATTCTGCATCTTAGGGCGATTTTCACGCGGACCGATTCCGTCCATCCAGTGATATTCGTCGGCGAAGCATCCTCCTGGCCATCTCAAGACAGGAACCTTGAGGTCCTTGAGGGCTTGGAGCACGTCGTTGCGGTAACCCTGGGTGTTAGGGATGTTTGACTCCGGACCTACCCAGAGTCCACCATAGATGCAGCTTCCGAGATGCTCGGCAAACTGACCGTAGATTTCACGGTTGATTTTCTGAGTTCCCTGGTTCGCATGGATGGTTCCTGTTACATCCTGAGCCTGAGCCGAGAATGCAACCGCTGTAGATAAGAGTGTGGTTGCAAAGAGTTTATTCATCATGTTGTGTAAGTTTATGATTATTAATAAGAATAGGGGTAATTTGATGTTTATTCTATTGATAGTACGTTTGTGAGGGCAAATTCCCCCACAAACGTACTGAAAATGATGATGTTATTTCTTGCTGGTTACAGCTGCCTGCTCGATGGCAAGACCAGCCTTGTAGGTTTCGATGTACTTGTCGAATCCTGCTACGTCTTCTGCAGTAGGCGCGATTTCTACACCTGTGTTGCCGGCGAATACCTTCTGGTCGAGGTAATCAGCCAGGCTCAGCTTATCGGCATTGTTTACGAGGTAGCCTGCGAGCAGGGCAATACCCCATGCACCACCTTCGCCTGCAGTCTCCATCACAGAGATAGGGGAGTTGATGGCTGCTGCGAGGATACGCTGACCTACACCCTTGGTCTTGAACAAACCGCCATGACCCGTGATACGATCTACCTGTACCTTCTCGTCCTTGAACAATACATCGTTACCAATCTTCAATACGGCTACTGAAGCGTAGAGGTTGGCACGCATGAAATTGGCGAGGTTGAAGTGGTCGTTGGCTGAACGTACAAACATTGGACGACCTTCGGCAAGACCGGTTACAGGCTCACCGGAAATATAGTTGTAAGCAATCAGTCCGCCACAGTCTGCATCGCCCTCGAGAGCGTGGTTGTAGAGCTTGCCGAACACCTCGTTCATATCTACCGAAACACCGAGCAACTCCTGGTACTGCTTGAACAAGCCAACCCATGCATTGAGGTCGGAAGTACAGTTGTTGCAGTGAACCATGGCAACAGGACTGCCGTCTGGAGTTGTCACCATATCAATGACTTCGTAAGGTTGGCTCAAGGCTTTCTCCAACACGATCATAGAGAAAGAAGAAGTACCTGCACTTACGTTACCAGTGCGCTGGCGAACGGCATTGGTAGCTACCATACCTGTACCAGCATCGCCCTCAGGAGGACAGAGAGGAGCACCAGCCTGGAGTGTGCCAGATGGGTCGAGCTTCTTGGCACCTTCCTCGGTCAGAACGCCAGCATCTTCACCTGCGTTCAAAACCTCAGGGAGAATGTCGAGAATCTTCCAGCCCAGGTTCTTAGGCTCGATGAGCTTGTCGAACTTGGCTACCATCTCAGCATCGTAGTTGTTGGTGTTTGAATCGATAGGGAGCATACCTGATGCGTCGCCTACGCCCAGAACCTTCTTGCCAGTGAGCTGCCAGTGGATGTAGCCGGCGAGAGTGGTCAGGAAGTCAATCTTATTGATGTGCTCCTCACCGTTGAGGATAGCCTGGTAAACGTGAGAGATGCTCCAACGCAGTGGGATGTTGAAGTGGAAGAGCTCTGAAAGCTCGGCTGCTGCCTGGGCGGTGTTGGTGTTGCGCCAGGTGCGGAAAGGAACGAGGATGTTCTCATCCTTGCCGAAAGCCATGTAGCCGTGCATCATCGCAGAAATACCGATGGCAGCCAACTGCTTGATTTCGCAGTCGTACTCTGCCTTCACGTTCTTGCGGAGGTCAGCGTAGCAATCCTGCAAACCTTTCCAGATGGTGTCGATGCTGTAAGTCCAGAGGCCATCAACCAACTGGTTTTCCCACTCAAAGCTACCCTGTGCGATAGGGTTGTTGTCGGTGTCGATCAAGACAGCCTTGATTCGGGTAGAGCCAAACTCGATACCGAGAATGGCCTTACCTGATTCTATAATAGTTTTTGCGCTCATTATATTTTCATTTTTTTATGTAAAGAACAAAGGATAAAGCCATGAAAATCAATCGGATTCTTCACTCTTCGTTCTTCACTCTTTACTTAAATTATCTCAACGCCTTGTTGAGCATGTAGTAAATCTCATTGTTGCGGAGCTGCTGCTTGAAGCTGCTGATAGTTGTGTTCTTGTCGATGTTGACGAACTCAATACCCAGAATCTCGCAGAAGTCCTCCCAGTACTCAGCAGTGATGTCGTAAGAGAACGCACTGTGGTGAGTACCACCAGCGAGGATCCAAGCGCCTGCACCAATCTCGAAGGTTGGCTGTGGAACCCAGAGTGCTGAAGCTACAGGGAGCTTAGGCATTGCCTTTGGCTCGATGCACTCTACCTCACTTGCGATGAGACGGAAACGGTTGCCGAGGTCAACTACGGTTGCTTTAACACCCTTGCCGGTCTTAGAAGTGAACACGAGGCGAGCTGTCTGCTGCTTGCGGATACCGATGCCGAGGAAGTGAACCTCGAGCTTTGGCTTGTCTGAAGCAATCAATGGGCAAACCTCGAGCATGTGGCTCTGGAGGCTAGATGTGCGGTCCTCAGCGAAGTTGAGTGTGTAGTCCTCGAGGAATGAGCAACCCTTCTCCAAGCCCTGGTTCATTACCCAGAGTGTGCGGTAGAGGCAAGCTGTCTTCCAGTCACCCTCTGCACCGAAACCGTAACCCTCTGCCATCAGGCGCTGTGAAGCCAAACCTGGAATCTGGTCGAAACCGCAGAAGTTAGGATCGTCGATATTAGCGTCACCGAGGTCATCAAAGTTGGTTGTGAATGCTACTGCATTCTCATCCTTCAATACACGGCGGAGAGCGATCTCAGCCTTAGCTGCGTTCTTCACCTTCTTCCAGTAAACTTCCTCGCCAGACTCATCAATCTTGATGGTGTACTCCTTCTTGTACTCCTCAACGAGAGCATCTGCCTCAGCATCTGTTACCTTCTTGAAGTACTCCATGAGTGAAGATACAGGGTAGTAATCTACGTGGTAACCCATGCGCTGCTCGAACTCTACGCGGTCGCCATCAGTTACGGCTACGTTGTTCATATTCATACCGAACATCAGGCAGCGTACGTTGTGAGCATCTGCAACACCTGCAGCTACGCGAGCCCATGTAGCAATCTGCTTCTGAGCCTCTTCGCTCTTCCAGTAACCTACAACAACCTTTCTAGGGATGCGCATACGGGTGCAGATGTGACCGAACTCGATGTCACCGTGAGCAGACTGGTTGAGGTTCATGAAGTCCATATCGATAGAATCCCAAGGGAGTTCTGCGTTGTACTGAGTGTGGAAGTGGAGGAGAGGCTTCTCGAGAGCCTGCAAGCCCTTGATCCACATCTTAGCTGGAGAGAAGGTGTGCATCCAAGTGATGATACCTACGCACTTAACGTCGTTGTTGGCAGCCTTCATCACGGCTTCTACCTCTGCAGAAGAGTTGGCTGTGCCCTTGTAAACTACCTTGATTGGAATGATGCCACTGTTGTTCAGACCATCTACCATGTCTTTTGAGTGACCATCTACTATCTTAACTGTCTCGCCTCCGTAAAGAAGCTGTGCACCAGTTACAAACCATACCTCTAAATTCTCAAATGCTTTAATCATGATTGTTTGTTGTTTTTAAATATTGTTATTGAAAATCTTTTTAATATTAGTGCTTCTTCTGTCCGTAGTAAGCGTTAGGACCGTGCTTGCGGTTGAAGTGCTTCTCTACGAGCAATGGGTTCATGGTGGTGTTTGGATTCACGCTGAAAGAGATGAACGCCATCTTTGCCACCTGCTCGGCTACCACTGCGTGATAGACAGCCTGATCAGCATCCTTACCCCATGTGAAAGGACCGTGATTCTTGACCAGTACGCCTGGAGTGTGAACCGGGTTGATATTGTCTTTCTTGAATCTGTCAACGATGACAACACCTGTATTGTGCTCATACTCGGCCATCATGTCCTCTGTCATTGCATCGGTGCAAGGAATGCAGTCGTGGAAATAGTCTGCGTGGGTAGTACCGATGTTAGGGATGTCCAATCCTGCCTGAGCCCAGGCTGTAGCGTAGGTAGAGTGGGTATGAACCACACCGCCCAACTCTGGGAATGCACGGTAGAGCACCAGGTGGGTAGGAGTATCTGAAGATGGATTCAGGTCGCCTTCAACAACCTTGCCGGTCTCCAGGTCAACAACCACCATGTCGCTCGCCTTCATAGTGTCGTAGTCAACACCTGATGGCTTGATGACAACCAGACCCTTCTCACGGTCGATTCCGCTCACATTTCCCCATGTAAAGAGCACGAGGTTGTGCTTCACCAGGTCAAGGTTTGCCTTGAACACTTTTTCTTTTAATTCTTCTAACATAATATATTTCGTTAAAGTTGTTTGTTTATTTGCTTCTATATCTGGAGTTCCTTCTGCAAGAACCATCCATCATCTTTTTTCTTGATGAAATCCGATAAGATGATTCCTGCAAGGAATTGTTTGTTTTCTATTTCAAGTTGAACGATGGGTCTTCCTCGTATGCTTTCTTGTTGAAGCGGTAGAGGGCAGCGCCTCGTTTCGAAGTAATCTTATCGATGAGTTCTGTCTTCTCGATAAAGTCAATATCCTTCACGCGCTTGCGGAAGTTGCGCTTGTCTATCTCCTCTCCCAATACTGCCTCGAACACGTGCTGAAGCTGAGTCAGCGTAAAGAGGTCGGGGAGGAGCTTGAAGCTCAGAGGCTCATGATTGATGCGACGGCGGATCTGACAGATGGCGTCGTGAATCATGATACGGTGGTCGGAATAGAGTTCTGGAAGCTCATTCAGACTTACCCATTCCAGACCGTGTTCGATGCGGAGACTATCATCGTAATCTACCACATTGATGAGGGCGCAATAGGCGATGGAGATAACTCGCTCACCTGGGTCACGGTCGATTCGGCCGAATGCACCCACTTGTCTTATATAAAGGTTCTTCATTCCTGTTAGATCCAGGATGACTCTGTTTGCAGCGTCCTCTAGATTTTCGTTGGCTCCAACGAAACCACCATAGAGTGACCATTCGCCGCGTCCCGGGTCCATTTTTCGTTTGCCTATCAGAACTTGAAGGCTGTTGCCGCTAAATCCGAAGATAATGCAATCCACGGAAACCAGAACCTTGGAGTATTCATTATAAAACTGCGTCATGGTCGTGTTGATTTTGATGTTAAGATTCAATGAATTTGATTGATAGTTTTGGTCGCTTCGGCTTATGGCTGCGCTTCAGGATGCACTTCTTACTGAGCTTCTAAAAGGGAGCCTTGTCGCTAAAGAGATTCTTTAGGGAAGTTGGGAGTCAGAAGGAGAAGAAAGGAACCTGCTAACTATTACACACTAAAGGAAAATCCCATCCTTCCAACTTCTAACTCCTAACTTTCTATTTTACCAGAAGTAAGCGTAGAATGCAGCGCAGAGGCCGATTACTACGAGTGTACCAATGATATCGAACGCACCCCAGCTCTCACGGATAGACTTCTTGAAGTCGGATGTGAAGGTGATTGCCTCTACCTGCTCCTTGCTTGGGGCTGGAGTGAAGCAGCTCACTACTACCATAAAGATGATGAGGAAGACGAGCAGCCAGCACTCGAATACGAGCCAGTTGGTCTGCCAGAACCATGCGGTATAATCCCAGAATGCACCATCCATTGTTGCCTTACCAGTATCGGTAATGACATTGGTAACGAGGCGGAGCATACCGATGAGGAAACCGGTGATCATGGTGTATTCACCTGCCTTTGGAGTAATCTTCTTGAAGAAAATACCCATCGCAAATACAGCTACCATGGCTGGAGCGAGGAGTGACTGGATTCCCTGGAGATAGTTGTAAAGGGTGTCCATCTTCATCATGATTGGCAACCAGGCGAAACCGAGAACTACAACTACTACTGTAGCGATACGGCCAACGAGTACGTAGTGAGCCTCAGACATTCCCTTCTTCAATGGCTTGTAGAAGTCCTCGGTGAAGAGGGTAGCACAGCTGTTGAAGAATGCTGCCAATGAAGCAACCAATGCGCAGATGAAACCGATGGTTACGATTCCCTTAATACCTGCAGGAAGAACGGTCTTTACCATGATGGCGAAGGCTGCATCAGTCTCGTTCATCTGAATTGCGCCCTTCTGAGCCAAGGCTGCTGCAATCATACCTGGAATGAGGAACATGAAGCAAGGGAGAACCTTGAAGAAACCGGCTGCGATAGTACCGCGGCGAGCACGCTTCATTACCTCTACGTTGCTTTCGCCAGGAACCTGACCGAGTACACGCTGAACGATGTGCTGGTCAGTACACCAGTACCAGAAACCGATGATGGTTGCACCGATGAATACTACGAAACCTGGATACTCCTGATACATTGAGTCACCAGCCTCCCAGTGGAACATGTGGGTTGTTCCGTAGCCGTTGTTCAACTTGCCGCAGTAGTCCATCATGTCTGCCCAACCTGCAGAGATGCTTCCACCACCGAGGGTAGAGAGACCGAGGAAGAGCACGAGGAATGAACCGATGACGAGGATAGGAGTCTGGATGGTTGACAAGGTCATTACACCCTTCATGCCGCCGAATACGGTGAAGATGGTGGTGAGAATGATCAAACCGATAGCACCTACCCAGAAGTTCAAGCCCCAGAGATACTCGAAGAAAATACCACCTGTAAGTGCAGTAACGCTCACCTTGGTGAGGATGTAAGCTACGAGTGTGATGATTGAGAGCCATGAACCTGTGCGCTGAGTGTAGCGGAACTTCAGGAAGTCTGGCATGGTGATGATCTTACCCATCTTGTTGATGAGCAACTGATAGAAAGGTACGAACAACCAACCGAGGATGAGGATCATCCAACCCTGCATCTCCCAGTGAGCCATACCTACACCGCTCTTGGCGCCAGTACCAGCAAGACCCACAAGGTGCTCTGAACCGATGTTGGCTGCGAAGATAGCCATACCGATTACATACCATGGCTCGCCCTTACCGAAGAGGTAAGCAGAAGAGTCTTCGCCCTTCTGAGCCTTTCTGTCTTTCACAATCGCATGCCAGACAGCCCAGATTACGCCGATTACACCAATGGCGAGTACTGTCCAATCAAGCCATACGAATTCTGTTGAATTCCAATTCATAATTACTATAAGATCGTTTGTTTATTTATTATTGTTTATTCTTTCTTTTATTGGATGCTTAATCCTATGGAGTTCGGCGGATTTGTAATCCGCCGCTTTGCCATTCCTTACTTGGGTCTCGGCGGATTTGCAATCCGTCGTTTTGCCTTCCTTACTTCTTGACGCTGAACTTGTAAGCGAGGTGAGAGTAGTACTTCTCTCCTGGCTTCAAGGTTGCATCTGTCCATCCCTTTACGCCCTGGGCTATCTTGGTAGGTGAATCTGGATACTTCTGGCTCTCGAAGCAGACACTCACGTGCTTAGGATACTTGATTCCGTGCTTGCAGGCAATACCTGTTCCCTGGAAGTTACCAGTATAAACTTGGATTCCTGGCTCATTGGTGAAAACCTCGAGGAGGATTCCGCTCTTTGGAGAGTAGAGGCTTGCGCAGACGGTCTTGTCGTCGCCCTTGCCATCCTTATAGGTGTTCAGACACCAGTTGTGGTCGTAACCTGTAGCGTTCTTGATCTGGTCGAAGCTGTAATCTGCCTTCTTGCCAATCTCGGTAGGAGTGCGGAAGTCCATTGGAGTTTCTTCTACGTCCTTGATTTCACCTGTTGGAATATAGAGTGAATCTGCAGGTGTGAACTTATCAGCATTGATGTACATTACCTGGTCGAAACCTTCCTTGGATGGATCGCCATTCAAGTTGAAGTAACTGTGGTTGGTCATGTTAACCACGGTCTCCTTATCGGTTGTAGCACCAAACTCGATGTCGAGTGTATTGTTGCTCTTTACCGTATATTTTGCTGTTGCAGTAACATTGCCAGGGAAACCATTCTCGCCATCCTTTGCCTGGATAGTGAAGGTTACAGAAGAATCATTCTTCTCTGTAATATCGTAAACCTGGTTCAACCAACCGGTAGCACCACCGCCGTGAAGACAGTTGCCATTGTCGTTTGGCTTCAGATTATATGTCTTGCCTGCAAGAGTCAACTTGGAGTCCTTGATACGGTTGGCGTAACGGCCTACTGATGATCCGTAATCAGAAGGAGAGTTGAGGGTGTCTGCATACTGGTGGATGTTGTCGTAGCCGAGAACTACATCTGTAGGCTTGCCATCCTTGTCAGGGACAGAGATGGAAACTACACGACCACCATAGTTGGTGAGGCAAACCTCCATGCCGTTGGCATTCTTGAGGGTAACTAACTCAGTCTTCTTGCCCAAAACAGTAGAATCGAAGTCTGCTGGATTCAAGCCTGACTGTGTTAAACTGGCATTGCTGCTTGAAGAACATGCTGAGAGGGTAGCGACTGCTGCGAAACCAACTCCCATAAAAAGGTTCTTTACGTTGTTCATTTCTAGGTTGCTTTTAATGTTGTTTACTAATTTTGGGTGTAAAATTACAATTTTATTTTGAAACCACAATACTTTTCCCAAACTTTTTTTCTTCTATAGTGTGTTTTTAACACTATTTGCATCAAAACCCTACTTTTCTGCTGCTTTTCCCGTGATTTTTGTCTTTAATCTGTGTTTTATGATGGAGTAGTGTAAAGATGTGGAATTTTATCAAAGATTAGTTTTATGATGGGTTCTTTTTATGATTGGGTCGTGTCATTAAGGTCTGTGTCATTAAGTGTCATTAAGCTTTTTCGGTCATTTCCGGTCATGATCATTTTCGGTCATTTTCATTTTTCAATCAATGGTTGATTTCCGCCCAAAAGCTCCAGGATCAGCACGCCCTGAAAGGGCAGAAGCTCCTAGCCCAGGGCAACGCCCTGGGTTACTATGGATGCAAGCCTGTCGCCCTGAAAGGGCAAAAGCTTTCAAGTCGTGACAATATCTTATAACGAAAAAACTGCAGCTGGAAAACACCAACTGCAGTTCCTTTATATTATAATAATGTGTATCTATTAGCAAACCTTGTGAGAACCCTCAGAGATAACTACTGGGTAAACCTCAGGTGCGTGACCATACTTAGCTGTGAACTTAGCTGTAACATCCTCAACGAACTTGTCGTAGATGTCGTCCTTAACCAAGTTGATGGTGCAGCCACCGAAGCCACCACCCATAATACGGCTACCAGTAACACCATTCTCCTTGGCAACCTCGTTCAAGAAGTCGAGCTCCTCGCAGCTTACCTCGTACTCCTTGCTCAAACCGTGGTGAGTCTCATACATCTTCTGACCTACAGTCTCGTAGTCACCCTTCTCAAGAGCATCGCAGACTGCCAATACGCGGTCCTTCTCGCCCAATACGAAGTGAGCGCGGCTGTAATCCTCTTCGCCTACCTCAGCGCGAACCTCTTCCAACTGCTCCCATGTGCAATCACGGAGAGTCTCGAACTTAGCCTCTGGGTGCTTGGCAGCGATGTGCTTAACCACGTTCTCGCAAGAGTTGCGGCGGTCGTTGTATGGAGAACCAGCCAACTCGTGCTTAACCTTAGAGTTAACCAGGCAGAGCTTGTAACCCTTAGGCTCGAATGGGAAGTACTCAAACTCACGGCTGTTGCAGTCGAGACGCATCAACTTGCCCTCCTTGCCGAATACAGAAGCAAACTGGTCCATAATACCGCAGTTTACACCTACGTACTTGTGCTCAGTAGCCTGACCAGCGAGAACGAGATCCCACTTAGAAACCTTGTTGTCACCGAAGAGATCGTTCAAAGCGAAAGCGAAGCAGCTCTCAAGAGCAGCAGAAGAAGACATACCTGCACCGAGAGGCACGTCGCCATAGAATGCAGCATTGAAGCCCTTTACATCAACACCCAGAGCCTTCATCTCCTGACAGATACCGTAGATGTAGCGTGCCCAAGATGCGCGAGGACCCTCTGGGTCGTTTACCTTGAACTCTACACGGTCCTTCAAGTCGATAGAGTAGAGCATCACTGTCTCTGTTCCGTTAGGACGGATCTCAGCCATAATACCCTTATCTACTGCACCTGGGAATACGAATCCACCATTATAATCTGTGTGCTCGCCAATCAGGTTAATACGACCTGGTGACATATAGATGTTACCTGTTTTGCCATCAAAGTGCTTGATGAAACGGCTTCTTACTTTTTCGATGTCCATAATAGTTGTTGTTTAAAAAGTTATTATTAAAGATTTGATTATAAGCTAGTTATTCCCGGATAAATCAAGTTTTGCTTCACCCGGGAATAGATTTTTCCGGAATTTACTCTACAGGGATGTCCTTGTTGACATTCTTGCAACCTGCGAGCGCATAGAAAAGAATGTATGCGATCATGGCGATGATAACCCAGTAAGATGCGATAGGGCCAGCAGCCTTAGCAACTGCATCCTGGATGAGAGGCATTACACCACCACCAACTACCATCATCATGAAGATACCTGATGCCTGAGCTGTGTATTTGCCAAGACCCTCAACAGCAAGGTTGAAGATTCCACCCCACATGATAGAAGTACACAAACCGCAGATGGCGATGAGCACACACTTGGTAGGGATTGTAAATGCTACAACGCCAGTACCGTGGTCGTCGAGCTTGAGAAGGCTTGCAATCTCTGAATCACCTGCCAAAGAGAAGTTCAATGTGTTTGCCTCTGGCAAGAAGATGGCTGTGAGCAACAGGAGGATAGCTACTGTTGATACTACTGTCATCTGTGTCTTGGTAGAAACGGCACCGCTGATGAATGAGCTGAGGAATCGGCCGCACATCATAAGCAACCAGTAAACTGCTGCGAAAGCACCACCTACAGAAGCTGCACCTGTGAAGTCCATGCTACTGATGTAGAAGATAAGCTGAGCAGGAATACCAATCTCAACACCTACATAGAAGAAGATACCGATGACACCGAGTACGCAGTGACGGAAAGACCAAGGACTGTGGTCGTACTGTACATTCTCCTTCTTGATGTTTGGCTCAGGAATAGCTACGAACCAGATGATGAAGAAGGCTGCGATGAATACTGCCATACCGATGAAGAGGAGAGGAGCAACGTCGCTCATACTGGTGTTGGCTGTAACTGTACCTACGAGCACACCTGCCAACAATGGGGTAAGAGTACCACTCAATGAGTTCAATGTACCACCAATCTGAATGAGCTGGTTACCACGGTTACCGCCGCCACCGAGCAAGTTCAACATTGGGTTTACCACTGTGTTAAGCATACATACGCAGAAACCGCAGATGAATGCACCCAACAGATAAATGATGAGGTTGAGGCAAACTGCGCCAGAGCTGAGTGTGAATACTGGGATGTCGTCACCGAAGATGCTTGATAAGTACTGGATCATCAAGCCGATTGTACCGACTGCAAGAGCGATGAGAGCTGTTTTCTTGTAACCTTTGTTTTCGATCATCTTACCTGCAGGAATACCCATGAAGAGGTAAGCGGCGAAGTTCATGAAGTTACCCATCATGGCTGCCCAAGAGTACTTGAAGCCCCAGATGTTGCCAAAAGGTGCTCCCATGTTAGTTACGAACGAGATCATTGCAAAGATAAAACACATCGTGATGATTGCAATGACACGACCGTTGTTGTTTCCATTGTTTTGTTCCATTGTTTAAACTTGATAGTTGATATTGTTATTATTTAATGTTTATTCTAGTCAGAATTTTACCGCAAAAAGGAGTGGCTGCCTCGAAGTTCTCTTTCAGAGGCGGCAACTCCTATCTGATTATTAGTGATTTATCCTATTTCTCTACACCAAACTTGTAGATGGTCTTCTGGGTGTAGGTCTCACCTGGACACAATTTGCAGCTTGGGAAGTAAGGGTGGTTAGGTGTGTCTGGGAACTTCTGTGCCTCGAAGCATACTGCGCTGCGGCGTGGGAAGGTTGCACCATGCTGACCCTTGAAGTCTGCCAAGAAGTTACCTGTGTACATCTGCATACCTGGCTCTGTGGTGTAAACCTCCATAGTGCGGCAGCTTACAGGATCCTTGATGCGAGCAGCAAAGCTCAACTCGCCCTCTTCCTTCTTGTTCAATACATAGTTATGGTCGTAGCCAGAACCATTCTTAATCTGCTCATCATCTGCATCGATGTCCTGTCCGATTGGCTTTGGAGTGCGGAAATCGAATGGAGTACCCTCTACCTTCAAGATCTCACCTGTAGGGATAGATGTCTCATCTATAGGGAGATAGTAGTCTGCGTTAACCTGACAGATGATGTTGTCAATTGTTGGGGTAGGATTAGCAATACCCTGGATTGAGAAGAACGCATGGTGAGTGAGGTTGCAGATGGTCATCTTGTTGGTGGTTGCCTGATACTTGATGACGAACTCATTGTCGTCGGTCAAGGTATAAGCCACCCAAACCGTCAATTCACCTGAGAAACCTTCCTCGCCGTATGGGCTGGTGTACTTCAGGACAACTGCGTTGTCGCTCATGCGAGTAGCATCCCAAACATGTGCGTGGAATCCAGTAGGACCTCCATGCAAATGGTTCTTGCCATTGTTGCATGCTAACTGATACTCCTTGCCATGAAGAGTAAACTTACCCTCCTTAATACGGTTGCCGTATCGACCGATGAGCGTGCTCAAGAAAGGCTCAGGAGAGTTGATGACGTCCTGGATGTTGTCGTGACCCTGAACGAGGTTGGCATAGTTGCCGTCCTTGTCTGGCATCATGATAGCTACAACAGCACCACCGTAGTTCGTCACAGCAACCTCGTTGCCCTGATTGTTTCTCAACACGAAGAGATCAGTCTTCTTTCCCTGTACTGTGGTCTGAAAATCTTCTCTTTTCAAACCACACTTGTTAACTGGTTCTGTATTCATAATATGTCATTTTTTTAGTTACTCTACTTTATGTTCTAAAGTAATCTACTGCAAAGTAACTAAAAAAAAATGAATGTGACAAATTATTTAGCAATTATTTGATTTAAAAAAACTAAAAATTTTCAGGAGAGCAAATCTGCCACTACATAACTTGAACCGCCAACGAAGACAAAATCGCCCTTTTCTGAATTTTCTAGAGCTGCATTATATGCTTCTTTTACAGAATGATATAGACTTCCGTGTAAGCCAAGCTTTAATGCAAGTTCGCTCAGTTTCTCTACAGGGATGGCTCTTTTGGTAGAAGGCTGCGTCCAGTAGTATTTTACCCGGTTTTCCAGCATTTCCTTCAATAGTTGTAATACGTGCGCCACATCCTTGTCATCCACCATGCCGAAAACGATGTGCTTTGTCTCGGCTTTTACGGAGTTGATCTGCGGTGCAAGGTAGTTCCAGCCGGCGAGATTATGGCCCGTATCGCAGATGGTGAGGGGAGCGTCATTGAGCTTTTCCCATCTTCCGTGCAGACCAGTCAGTTCGCATACGTGGGCGAATCCTTCACGGATGGCTTCATCACTGATGGCGAGTTTTTGGCGCAGTATATGAAGTGCTGTCAGGATTGTCTTCTTGTTGCGCTCCTGATAGGAACCCTTGAGTTCCATATCCACATCGCTGGGTTCGCTGTTTTCCAGACGGGTTACGTCAAAGTCCTGGGCGAAAAGAATCGGTGCATTCTCAGCCTTCGCCTTGTTTTCGAATACTGGTCGGGTCTCCGGGAGGTATTCTCCAATGACTACCGGAACGCCAGGCTTGATGATTCCTGCCTTTTCACCGGCAATCTCGGCAAGGGTGTTGCCCAGGAACTGGGTGTGGTCGAAGCTGATGTTGGTGATGATGGAAAGGATTGGGGTGATGATGTTGGTGCAGTCGAGTCTTCCGCCCAGTCCCACTTCGATGACTGCATAATCCACCTTCTGCTCTGCGAAGTATTTCAGTGCCATGGCAGTGGTGAGTTCGAAGAAGGATGGATGAAGTGGTTCGAAGAAAGCACGGTTCTCTTCAACGAAGTCAATGACATACTGCTCCGGAACGCATTCTCCGTTCACTCGGATACGTTCTCTGAAATCTACCAGATGGGGAGAGGTGTAGAGTCCTACCTTGTAACCCTGGCTTTGGAGAATGGCAGCAAGGGTATGGGAGCTGGATCCTTTGCCGTTGGTTCCAGCAATATGGATGGTCTTGTACTTCTGATGAGGATGACCAAAGTGTTCATCCAGGGCGAATGTCGTCTGCAAGCCTGGCTTGTAAGCCTTCGCTCCGATTTTCTCAAAGACAGGAGTACTATTGAAGAGATATTCTGTTATTTCTTGATAATTCATTTCCTATATAATATAATAATGTGTATAAACAAAAAAGAGGCAATCCCAACACCGGCGTCAGCCAATGATGAGATTGCCAGTAATCTTTTGTTTGTCTAGAAAGATATTGTTCTCTAGAAATCACTTTCTCCTCATGATGGGAGAAAGTTATTTATTGAAGAGATTCTTGATGCTGTCGAAGAGAGACTTCTTGGTAGCCTTGTCGGCCTGGAAGTTCTCGCACTCCTTGAACTTCTTTACCAGTTCCTTCTCCTCCTTGTTCAGCGTCTTAGGAATATAGACAGTGATGTTCACGATGATGTCTCCTTTTCCGTAACCGTATCCCTGAATGGCTGGCATTCCCTTACCGCGAAGGCGAACCTGCTTGCCCGGCTGGGTGCCCGGTTCAATCTTGATGGTGGTCTTTCCTTCCAATGTTGGGATTTCTACCTCACCGCCGAGAACGGCTGTAGAGAAGTCGAGTACGAGATTGTAGTAGAGATCCTTGTCCTTACGCTCAAAGTTCTCACTCTTTTCCACACGTACAATCACCTGAAGATCGCCGTTTACGCCATTGTGCTTGCCAGCGCCTCCCTTTCCAGGAACTGTTACAACCATTCCGTCATCTACACCGGCTGGGATGTTGATCTCTACAACCTCCTCACCAGCTACGATTCCGTCACCGCCGCAAGCCTTGCACTTGTTCTTGATAATGTGACCTTCGCCGCCGCAAGTAGGGCAGGCAGCCTGGGTTTGCATGGTACCGAACATAGAGCGAACGGTGCGGACGGTGTAACCTGTTCCGTGACAAGTAGGGCAGGTCTCAGGCTGAGAACCACTCTCGCATCCTGTACCGTGGCAAGAAGAACATGTTACGTGCTTGCGAATCTTGAACTTCTTGGTGCATCCTGCGAAAGCCTCTTCCAAAGTAAGCTTAGCCTGCACGCGCAAGTCTCTACCCTGGTACTGCTGTGGCTGGGCACTTCCGCCAAATCCGCCGAAACCGCCACCGAATCCACCGTGACCGCCGAAGATGTCGCCAAACATCGAGAAGATGTCGTTCATGTCCATACCTGCGCCACCGCCGAAACCGCCAAATCCTCCCTGAGGACCGTTGAATCCAAACTGATCATACTGCTGGCGCTTCTGAGGGTCGTGAAGAACCTCGTATGCTTCGGCAGCTTCCTTGAATTTTCCTCAGCCTCCTTGTTGCCAGGGTTGCGGTCTGGATGATATTTGATGGCTATCTTGCGGTAAGCCTTCTTAATTTCGTCTTCTGATGCCTGCTTATCTACGCCCAGCACCTCGTAATAGTCTCTCTTTGCCATTTTTCTCTATATTTTTATTGACCTACTGCTACTTTAGCGTGACGAATCACCTTGTCGTTGAGGGTGTAACCAGTCTGTACGCAGTCGATTACCTTACCCTTCTTGTCATCGCCCATTCCTGGTACCATAGCGATTGCCTCGTGGAAATCTACATCGAAATCCTTGTCTGTAGTCTCAATCTTCTTCACGCCGAGACCTTCGAGTGTCTTGATGAACTTGTTGAAAATCATCTGTACACCTTCCTTGATAGCCTTAGGATCTTCGCTCTTGTCGGCGAGTGCGCGCTCAAAGTCGTCGAGGACAGGAAGGATGGCAGAGATGGTCTTCTCGCCACCATTGAGAATCAGTTCAGTCTTCTCCTTCATGGTGCGCTTGCGGTAGTTCTCAAACTCGGCAGTCTTGTAAAGCAAAGCCTTCTTGAGCTCTTCTATTTCCTGCTGAGCCTTCTTCA
Source organism: Prevotella sp. AM34-19LB (assembly GCF_003468525.1). Taxonomy (NCBI): domain Bacteria; kingdom Pseudomonadati; phylum Bacteroidota; class Bacteroidia; order Bacteroidales; family Prevotellaceae; genus Prevotella; species Prevotella sp. AM34-19LB. The sequence goes on from NZ_QSIG01000012.1 coordinate 71,521, forward strand.
GAGGGTCAACTTCTGCCTTGTCTGACTCTTTGTCGGTATTCTCTGTCTGACTGTCAGTGTCAGCCGACTTTGTGTCAGTCTTTTCAGCATTCTGCTCATCCCCCTTGTTCTCTACGTTATCGTTATTCTGGGTAGCGTTCTGTTCAGCATTCTCATTGAGAACCTGTTCCTTTGCGTTACCGTCCTCTATATTAATTTTCTTTTCTTTTGACATAGCCTTAAATTTTTTAAACATGATTATTCTTTTATTGGTTGTTTTGACAAAAGTGTGCCAACTCGATTCTCATCGAATTGGCACTTGTATAAAACTAAATGAATTAATATGTTTTTCTATTATTATTGTACTCCGTACATTTTAGCCTTCTGCTCCTTGATAGCCTCATCGTAGATGTACTCATCATAAGACATCAGCTTGTCGATGGTTCCAGAAGGAGTGAGCTCGATGATGCGGTTGGCTACGGTGTTAATGAACTCGTGGTCGTGGCTGGCGAAGAGTACATTGCCCTTGAATGCTACCAGGTTGTTGTTGAATGCCTGGATACTCTCCAAGTCCAAGTGGTTGGTTGGAGTATCGAGAATCAGACAGTTAGCGTTCTGCAACTGCATGCGGGCAATCATACATCTCATCTTCTCACCTCCAGAGAGTACGTTTACCTTCTTCAGCACTTCCTCACCGCTGAAGAGCATTCTACCTAAGTAACCCTTCATAGCCACCTCGTTGCCCGGACCATACTGGCTCAACCAATCTACGAGGTTCATGTCGCTCTGGAAGAACTCTGTATTGTCGAGTGGGAGATAGGCTGTTGTGATAGTCACACCCCACTTATACTCACCTGCGTCAGCCTTGCGGTTGCCGTTGATGATCTCGAAGAGTGCGGTCATCGCCTTAGGGTTGTGAGAGAGGAATACTACCTTCTCGCCCTTCTCGATATTGAAGTTTACATTGTCGAAGAGTACTGTTCCGTCCTCATCGCAAGCCTTTAAGCCCTCAACCTCCAGAATCTGGTTGCCTGGTTCTCGGTCCATCTGGAAGATGATGCCTGGGTACTTACGGCTAGAAGGGCGGATTTCTTCAACATTCAGCTTCTCCAACATCTTCTTGCGGGATGTGGTCTGCTTACTCTTAGCCACATTGGCAGAGAATCGGCGGATGAACTCCTCCAGCTGCTTCTTCTTCTCCTCGGCCTTCATCTTCTGATTCTGAGCCTGACGGAGAGCCAGCTGAGAACTCTCGTACCAGAAAGAGTAGTTACCGGCAAACATAGTTACCTTACCAAAGTCGATATCCACGGTCTGTGTACTGACAGCATCGAGGAAGTGACGGTCGTGAGAAACCACGAGAACGGTCTGCTCGATATTGCTGAGGTATTCCTCCAGCCACTCTACAGTGTCGAGGTCGAGGTCGTTGGTAGGCTCATCGAGGAGGAGGTTGTCTGGGTTACCGAAGAGAGCCTTCGCCAACATCACGCGCACCTTCTCTGTGTTAGAAAGCTCACCTACGAGCTTGTCGTGGCGATCTTCCTTTACGCCGAGGTTCTGAAGCAACTGGGCAGCATTGCTCTCAGCCTCCCAACCGTTCATCTCGGCAAACTTAAGCTCCAATTCTGCTGCGAGGTTACCATCCTCTTCAGTCATCTCAGGCTTAGAGTAGAGGCGCTCGCGCTCCTTCATATTTTCCCACAAAGGCTGATGACCCATCAGAACGGTGTCCATCACGCGGAACTCGTCATACTTGAAGTGGTCCTGCTCCAAAACGGAAAGGCGCTCTCCTGGACCCATCTCCACTGTACCCTTGTTTGGCTCCAGATCGCCGCTTATGGCGCGGAGGAGAGTTGACTTACCGGCACCATTAGCACCGATTACGCCGTAAATATTACCATGTGTGAACTTGAGGTTACATCTTTGTAAAGCACTCGCTTACCGAATTGAATTGCAAGATTTTGTACTGTAATCATTCCTTATTTCTAAATATCTTTTTATCTGATTTTATCTTTATTTGGGTGCAAAGTTACGAAAAAATATTTGTATATCAATGTTTTATTGGCAAAAGTTACTAATTTTTAGTTAAAAACTGGTCTCCTCTTTGTTATTTTGCAGAAAAGTCTTACTTTTGTAGGCTGAATTGGCGCCAATAGGGGGCTGATTCATCGGTTTGAGTGTTAAGAACAAAAGATGAATCCAAAACACGAATTTGGTTTTAGAACATGAGACAACAAAATAGAAAAGGAAATTTTAGTAAGCATGCCAACAATGCTTATGGCTACGGAAATCCCAATGAATACGACCACTATAAGGTGGAAAAGCCTGCTCAGTTGTTGGAATGGCTGATGGAAAACGTGAAAGGTCCTAGCAAGACCAAGGTGAAGCAGACTCTGCAGGGCAGGGGAATCAAGGTAGATGGCAAAACCATCACCCAGTTTGACTATACCCTGAAACCTGGTATGAAGGTGAGCGTGAGCAAGACCAAGAAGAACCAGGATGTCTTCAAGAGCCGTTATCTCAAGATTGTCTATGAGGATCGTTATCTCATCGTCATCGAGAAGAACGTGGGCATTCTCAGTATGGCTGCCGGTCACTCTACTCTGAACGTGAAGAGTGTATTGGATGATTACTTCCACAAGACCCGTCAGAACTGTCAGGCTCATGTGGTGCACCGTCTTGACAGAGATACTTCGGGTCTGATGATTTACGCCAAGGATAAGCAGACTGAACTGGCTCTGGAAGATGACTGGCACCATAATGTATATGACCGCCGATACGTGGCTCTGGTTTCTGGAGAGATGGAGGAAGATGAAGGTACGGTTGCCAACTGGTTGAAGGACAACAAGGCGTACATTACCTTTGCCAGCGATACTGACAATGGTGGCAAGTATGCTGTTACCCATTTCCATACCCTGCAGCGAACCACTGCACATTCTCTGGTAGAGTATAAGCTGGAAACAGGTCGTAAGAACCAGATTCGTGTTCATACAGCCGATATGGGTCATCCTGTGTGTGGAGACATCAAGTATGGTAACGGTGATGACCCATGTGGTCGCCTTTGCCTGCACGCTTATGTTCTCTGCTTCTATCATCCGGTAACTCATCAGCCAATGGAATTCGAGACTCCGATTCCTAATGAATTCGTCAGAGCGATGAAGGAAGATAACAGACCGTTCGATGAAAGAAGCAGAAATCCTAAGGAGGCAAACCGTAAGTCGTTCAGAAAGGAGGGACGAAATGGATAATTTCATGTATTATGCTTTTGCCCTGGTGGCGCTGGTTGTTGGCCTCTTTATCCTGAAGAAGGTTGCCACCTGCATGGTCAAGATGGTGGTGGGAGCCATTCTCGTAGCTGTTCTTGTAGCTATTTATTGGCTTTATTTATCTTAAAAGCGTCTGACCATTTCATATATTTCATAAAAAATAGTCCGGTAAGAATCAAGCTCTCGCTTGCCTTACCGGACTTTACGTTATCTTTTTACCTTTTATAATACCTATTTATATTGTCTTTTTAATTGGTATTGTCTGTATGGTCAAAAATTAGAGGATAGTCTTCACTGCCTCTAACATACCCTTCTCCTGGATGAGGTCGAGGTCCTTCTTTACCAACTCTGTCAAGCCAGGGACAGTCTCATTCAAGTTCAGGGCAGACGCATTAAATCTTTTACTCGTCAATATCTATGGTGTATCACTATAACTTATTGAATATTAACATTATATATTTGCATATATGAAATATTTTTCGTATCTT
>NZ_QSIG01000120.1:0-1260 GCF_003468525.1 Prevotella sp. AM34-19LB
GTAAGCGGCTCCGCGTTTATACCATTGTAGACTTCTCATTTATTCGTACCTTTGCACCATCATTTTAAAATCAAACAAATTATGACAGCAAACGAACGTTTTGAGAAGGCTTGGGGGTCCTTCTTAGTCTATCTGAATCGAAACCCCAAGGCTCAACTTACTCCTTTCTTGAAGGAAAGACATATAAATCATCGCACCATGATGAACTGGATGTGCGAAAAAGGATATTCAGTTTTACGTGCCAAGCAGGAAATCCGCCAAGCCCAGGAGGCAGCCCGCAGAGAAAAAGCAGAAGCATCTGCATCAAGTACAGGCATGATGTTCGTGCCTATGGAACCTCCTTCCATAGATCTTCCTATGGAAGACCTCCTTTATGGCATAAACATAACCTTTCCAAATGGAACTTTGGTTTCCGTTAAAAAAGGATGTGCCAAGTCTGTTATGGCGTTGATGAAACTTTATGAGAAGGAGGATGCAGTATGTTTGGATTGAATGAGAGTACCCAGTACTATGTCTGCCAGAGATACGTACGAATGAACATGGGCATAAATGGCCTGTATCAGATAGTGAGAACCGAGATGGAACTTCCGCCACTTGGTGGTGCGGTATTCATCTTCTTCTCCAAGAACCGCCAGCAGGTAAAATTGCTCAAATGGGATGGCGATGGTTTCTTGCTGTACCAGAAGCGACTGGAGCGAGGAACCTTTGAATTGCCATTCTTTGACCCCAAGAACAAACAATGCAAAATGCCGTACAGGACACTATCGGCCATCATGAGCGGAATTTGCCTAAAAAGCATGAAATATAGAAAGAGGCTTAACTTATAGCTTTGCTATACTGTATTTAACATATTGTATATCAGTAAGATAATAAGAATAAATATCTGAAATTACTTGCATATCTCGATATTTTTTCGTACCTTTGCACTATGAAAAAGGACGAAATTATAGAACTTCTAAAGGAGCAACTAAGAGTTGCTAATGATACAGTGAGTTCGTTGACTACACAGGTCAACGAACTCATTGAACGTATAAAGTCATTAGAAGAACTACTCGTCCAGAAAGGAATCGCCATAGACAAAGCGAATCGTCAGAACAAGGCACTCGGCAAGCTCGTTTCAGGCAAGAAGTCCGAACGTCAGGAGAAGAATCCACAAGACTCGATGACCCAGGAGGAATTTGACAAGAAGAAAAAAGAGCAGGCCGAAAAAAGAAAGGCACGCAAGAACAACGGAGCCAAGCGTGACATGCATTACGAAAT
>NZ_QSIG01000121.1:0-1232 GCF_003468525.1 Prevotella sp. AM34-19LB
AATAATTGAGAATCAAGAAGATACGAGGTTAATTAACTATAAAGAGCAAAAGAAAAATGCCCAATTCAGTTGTTTGCTTCCCTAATTAAGTTTTCGGACGGCCTCCCCCATCTCTCTTCAAGCAGTGGTATCTGGGCAACCTGCAGAATGCCCCTACCATCAACTATGTCAATGCGATTCTCACTACCGACGGTAAATGGTTCTGGCTCGGACTCAATCCGTACGGAATAGCGCTCTACAATCGAGATACCGGTGACACCTATTATAATAAAGGCATTCCGGGCTTTGGTAAACTGAGCAGCTATACCCTTACCACCAGCATTACCAGCATCGTGAAACGAAGCAATGATGAAATATGGTTTGCCGTCAACAACTACGGTGTCATCATCAAACCGAAGGAAAAAGAAGCCTTCTGCCTGGACAACACCAATACGAACTACATAAAAGAAAATTTCGTTAATGCTGTTTTCGAATCGAAAGACAAGACGATGTGGATAGGAAGCCGAAATGGTATGAGTATCGTATATCCAGACAATACAGGCTACTTCCTGACCATGAAAGAAGGCAAGAAAGACTTCAGCAGCTGCGACATCCGTAACATCTGCCAGGATAGGCAAGGCAACATTTGGGTTTCTACAGATAATGAGGGTATTATCCGTATATCGGGCAAAACCCGGAATATCCGTTCACTAAAATACAGACAATACTGCCCTAAAAACGGCAAATATGCCATTAACGATGCGCAGAAATGCATGGAAGACAATCAAGGTCGCCTTTGGGCTATTTCAAATAGTGGCGGACTCTTCCTATATAATAAGGTGGAAGACCGTTTTGAATACCAGAACCGAAAGCTTCATCTTCCGGATGATCAGACCTTCTCTGTAGAAGGCGATGCTTCCGGCAATATCTGGGTAGCGCTCAACAAGGCACTGGCATATATCACCTGGAAAAATCAGGAGTCAGACCATTTGCGCAACATCACTTATTTCACCCAAGAAGATGGATTGGGAGAAATCAAGTTCTCGGCAGATGCCAGTTATCAGTTCGGCAAGGAAATCTTTTTCGGAACGAGAGCAGGCTTTTTCTCTTTCCCTCCGTCGGCTATGACAAAAATGAAAAATCAACCTCAGTTCGGGATAATAATCTCAGCCTAAAGGCTTTATAATGTTTTTATATAAGGGACACAGTGGCTTGGCAACCATCTATATATCTTGGATGGTTGCTGAGACAAA
>NZ_QSIG01000122.1:0-1195 GCF_003468525.1 Prevotella sp. AM34-19LB
AATTCATCAATAATACAAAATAATTCTGTAACTTTGTCCTTGGTAATCTCCATAATGATATCTTTTTATGTTTGTAACTAATTGGATTTCACCTACAAAGATACAAAAAATATCGGAGATTACCAACTTTTTTAGGCACTATTTCTTATCCCGAACTGAGGTATAGATAGTCGAGATCTATATCGCTACTTGTCATTGCTGGTAACTTTGGAAGAGGATGGTTTAAAATATAAGAGAACGAAGTCTGACAATAAGACGCATCTGCAACTTCATCAAACTGTGTATTTGAAAACTTTTCTGTTGCCTCAGACATCTGATTGACCAGAGCTAGTTTGTCCTCAAAGCAGCTTCTATCCAAATCAAATGAAAATTCAAACAAACGCTTCTCCTCATTTACAAACAAGCCATGAACTTTCATGATAGAAGACAAGATATGCGTTGACACCAAGCCTGTTCCAAACTTTCCGATATTCCCTTTCTTTCTCTGCTCAGTTTGATTTGAATCATCATTATCCTTATCAGAATTTGGAGAAATCAAATTCAGAGCATCTGTTATAGAAAAAGGAGCTCCATCATGATAAAATTCAACCTTATCATTGTTTACCACGAGGCGTACAGACACTTTATCATTATAGTCGCTAGCATTCTGCAGCAACTCCCAAAACCATCTTTTCTTAGATAGTTCCACTCTATTCTTTATCAGCGACAACTTCTCTTGAAGGCGCTTTGCAGAAGCAGACTGCAACTGAAGTTGTACAGTCTGTTTTATCTCATTATTTTCTTTTCCCATTAATCCACAGAATATCCGTTTACAATTTCATTATAAGCATCCACATAGTTATGATTGTCCAATCCTACATTCACATCAACCATCAATGCAAATAAAATAACAATCATCTCTATGATAACACCTCTCAACTTGGCTAAGAGCTTTGCTTTCTCTTCATTTTCTTGTACACTCAACTCACCTTCTAGCTTATCACAAATCACAGTCAGTTCCTCTTTTGTCTTCTCTAAAGACAGTTTGTAATTAGCCAGGAAAGTATCTACACCCAGGGCAGACGCATTAAATTGCGCTGCCCTCCAAAAGTTTTGACAGGTACTCTTCATCCCAGCCTGCCTTCAATCTTTTCAGGTTGAGACTTCCCTTGGTCGCCTTGTCATTTTTCAAGATGGAGAGGGCCATTTTGCTTAT
>NZ_QSIG01000123.1:0-1180 GCF_003468525.1 Prevotella sp. AM34-19LB
ATCCCAAGGTGGAATCTATGGTTTGAGCTAAAAGAGCATCAAATTGCTCCATAATCGAAAAAATTCCCCCAAAAGGAGTGAGTTTCTCTGATTTAATTTGTATCTTTGCATGTCATATTAGAGTTTTGCTTGTCTTCTTTTCGCAACACTAAGGTAAGTGAAAATTCTGACATGGCAAAATCCTGGGCAACTTTTTGTTGCTCAGGCACTTATAAATAATGTTAAACTATAGTGTTGCGGAATTAAGGGTATTAATTTTTAAAAAGTATCAATTATGAAAAAAGCGTTTTACATGATGGCAGCTGCTGCCATCGCCCTCTCTTCTTGCTCTTCAGAGGAGACCACAGATGTTGCGAAGAGCTCAAATATTACTTTCCGTAGTGCCGTAGGTTTCAACACCCGTGGTATTGAGATGACCAACGAAGTTGGTTATAAGATGACTAAGATGACCGTCAGTGCCTTCGATGAAAGCGGAGCTGAATTTTTCAAGAACTACGTGTTTAATGAAAGCAATGGTGAGTTTACTTCTTCAGAACATCCATCATGGCCAAATCATGGTAGCCTTAACTTTGTTGCTTATTCTCATTCAGGTGGTGAGTGGACAGGTGCTGATCCTGTCTTGAAAAAGGATGGAGCTACGATTGATGCATTTGAGCCTAAATCAGCAATTGGAGAACAGCTGGATGTTGTCTTCGCTCAAGGAACAGGTAACAAGACTGATAATGAAGCAGGTGGATTATTGCTGAATTTTGATCACATTCTTTCTCAGATTAAGATTGTGGCTAAGCATTCTTCTGATACTTATACTTATAAGATTAAGGGTATCCGTATTGCATCTGTTGGTGGTTCTGCAAAATATGAATACAAATTTGGTGAAACTAATAAGCATAATTGGACAGCTCCTGCTGCAACAAATGTAGTATATAAAAAAGAATTTGATCAGCCTATTGATCTTAGTAAAGACACTCCTGTTGATTTGACAAATAAGTGTAATGCTGGAGACAAAAAGGGTGGAGCGATGCTCATTCCTCAGACTTTAAGTGTATGGAATGGATCAGATGTTGCAAAAAATACCTCAGTTCGGGATAATAATCTCAGCCTAAAGGCTTTATAATGTTTTTATATAAGGGACACAGTGGCTTGGCAACCATCTATATATCTTGGATGGTTGCTGAGACAA
>NZ_QSIG01000124.1:0-1036 GCF_003468525.1 Prevotella sp. AM34-19LB
CTAAAGGCTTTATAATGTTTTTATATAAGGGACACAGTGGCTTGGCAACCATCTATATATCTTGGATGGTTGCTGAGACAAAATCCTCATGTAAAATATGCAATGTTAGAAAAGACTCAGCTGTTTCGTGTCTTCGATAACGTATCCAGTAAGTGCCTTGGGCTTGTTGTCAAAGAAGCAGTATGCCCCTAATGCAGAAATAATATTTATGATGAAATTCGCAACAGACCTGTGACGTGAATGTACTATCTGAGCTGTATTTTTCAACAGATCATTAATCGTTTCAATGATGTATCTTTTGCGCAGCATCATCTTGTCATAGAACGGCATTAGTTTGTTCTTCATGTTCACTCTCAGTCCTGTTACCAACTGGATGCCTTCCTCAAAAAGTGAATCGAAGAGTTTTTGCGAGATATAGCCTTTGTCAGCAAACAGCTTGCCATACAGACGTTTAGCCAACACATCGAATACCGCTGGATCTTTGTCGCTGACGTTTGCACCAGTGAGAACAAAAGCAATTATCTCACCTCTATCATTACAAGCCAGATGTAGCTTGAACCCATGACACCATCCCATTGTTCCCTTTCCGTCTGTGGCAATGCCTTTGAACACTTTGTTGGCATAACGCCTGAGATTGTGGCATATTGGTATCATGGTTGAATCAACAAAGGTTATACCTGTACATCTGCCAAAAGCACGGAGATTCAGGAAGAACATGAGAGGGAAGAATACGCGACTTTCAAGTTCTACAAAACGGTTATAAGACACTGCATTTGGAAAATATGACTTCAATGTTCCTCTAATAAAGAATAGGTAATAATGCTTGAAGTTTCGGAACGAGCCGAAATGGAAATACAGCAAAATCGTCATGATTTCACTATCAGATAAAGAGGCTTTACGTCGTCTGCGCTTTACTCCATCCTCACCCAAAAGCAATTTTCCTGCATTTTCAGCATCAAAAACTTTGTAAAATTCATCAATAATACAAAATAATTCTGTAACTTTGTCCTTGGTAATCTCCATAATGATATCTTTT